>JBBQBU010000028.1:0-22041 GCA_038318015.1 Chloroflexota bacterium
CCAGTGGATCGGCCCGCAGACAGACTTCCAGTACAAGACCATGCTGCGGACCTACCTCAGCGTCTTCCCGTACGTCACGCTCTGGCTCACGGCAGACCTTGTTATTGGCAGCCGCGAACCGATCTACCTGGATCTGGCGGAAACGGCCCGACGATTCGAGTCGCCGCGTGCGCGGGCAGCACTCCTGCAGGGCGGGTTTGCGAGCGTAGACGACGTGGCGGGTGCCTTCGTGGCAACGCGTGAAGAAATTGCGGCGTATATCGGGGAGGGGCCAATTCTGACCGACGACCGCCCCTTCATCGAGTACTTCTTCTCACTGCCCGGACGGGGTCAGGGTGCCGCGCCCGACATCTGGACGCCGTTCAGCAGAGACCCTGCGCGCGTTCTCAAGAAGCCGTAGCGGGTCGAGTGGGCTGTCGGCGGCGGATGACCTTCGGCCGACAGCCCCGCATTGGCCGCAGAAGCTGTGATGCTATTCCCTTCCCTGAGCCACCAACACAACATGTTGTGGTCGGTTGATGACCCAGTCAATAGCATCACAAACTTTCAGTAGTGGATCGTCAGCGGCGTGCCGACAGCGGCCCAGTCCCACATGAACTTTGCGCCATCTTTCCGCATGCCCAGGCAGCCCTGCGAGCCGGGGTAGCCCCAGGCCGTCGCCCAATAGTTGTAGTGAATGGCCGAGCCGTCGCCGTGGAAATACTGGGTGTACAGCACGTCCTTCAGCAAGTACGTTTTGGTCGCGTCGGGCACCGTGCGGCTGTCCATCGTCTCGTTGGCGACGCGCCGGAGCACTCGGTAGAAGCCCGGCTTGGTGCGCCGGTCGAGGCCCGCCGAGACGAGATCCTTGAAGACGGGCATGTCGCCCTGCATCGCAACAAGATGCTGCTGCACGGTGAGACGCACGTCAACCCAGCGGCCATCTTCCGAGTAGTCGGCCCAGTGCGGCGCACCAACCGGCCCGATGGACTCGACGCCGATGTACACCGTCCGGTTCTCACGGGCGTCCCAGACGGGGATGCGATACCCCTCCTGCGGGCCATCCACGCGCAAGAAGCGGCCGGTGTCGATGGCCTCGACCGGCTCCGCCAGCTCGTCAGCAGACGGCCACAGCTTCGTCTTCAGGAAGTTCTGTGCCCAGTACGGTTCAAAGCCTGGAGGGCCGGCCGGCCGCACGACGTTCGTGTCGCACTTTTCGGGTGCTGCCCCCTCAGTCTCGCAGGCTGCGAGAACGGTCGTCGGGATGACCGGAATCAAGGGCAGTGCCAGCGCCGCCGTCGCTGCCCCAACGGTTCGTAGAAATGCCCGCCGCGTTGTAGTCTTCTTCGCCATGTTCACCTGACCATTGTGTGCCGAGATGTGCAGGGTGCCGTCGTGCGGGCCATCGCCCGCCTTGATGACGCTCTGGCTGCTCGTGCAAGTATCCGGTTGCTGCCCCACCTCGTAGTATGGCAGCAGCAGCGAAAATTGTGGAGTAGCTTGATGCTCTCGATGTTGTAACGGCGGGCAGCACTTGGCGGATTCATAGGCGAAGATGCCGGCCTGCCGGTAGAATCTGCCTGACACTGAGGACCGGCCGCAGCACGGCAGCATCATGCAAGATCTGCGCCGAGTGCACGGCCCCACAGGCGGGGTCGTAAGCGGGGGAGCCACTACGATGGGACAGCGAGTCAGCCCACACCGCACGTATGCGACGACGCTGGTGCGCGCCTGGCTGCAGGCAGGCCGGCGGCCCGGCCGCACCACGAGCGCGGCCGGCGGCGTGGCCCTGGCGGGACGCGCCGGTCGCTCGCTGCTGCTTGTCATGGCGCTGATCCTTGCCGCCACGCTCGGCACCCCACCGGACCTCGCGCGCGGCGCACCGGACCACCAGCCAGCGCCGGGCACCTTTCTGGACACGTTCACGGGCCGCCCACCAGCACCGACACCCTGGCGTGGTTCCGGCTGGGATGTCACCGTCCACTCACGGAACCGCGAGGCCTGGGACACGCTGGAGCCGATGGCCGCCCACCACGGGCCAGACTGCGCGGCTCCCCCCGCAGTCCATCCCACCAGCGCATACGACGACGCGGTGTACCAGTGCAACGACCATGTGATGACCTCCATCAACGCCAGCGGCTACGGCGTGATCTACCTGACGCCGAACCAGCAACTCGACTTCAAGGACGGCGAGGCCGTGCTGCGCTTCGATCTGTCCACGCTCCGCACGTCTATGCGTGACTGGGTTGATATCTGGGTGACGCCGTACAACGAGCACCTGCAACTGCCGCTCGAAAGCTGGCTGCCTGACCTGACCGGCGAGCCGCGCCGGGCGGTCCACATTCGCCTGGACACCTTCAACAACGAGTCGGTGTTCAAAGGAACCATCTACCGGGACACGGTCGAAGAGTCGGTGCAATCGCAGTCGCTGACCGGCTACGAGAAGGTGCTGACCCCGAGCGCCGTGCGTCGCGACCCGTTCGAGTTGCGGATTTCGCGCACGTCCATCAAGTTTGGGATGCCCGACTACAACCTCTGGTGGATCGACTCGCCGATTGCTGATCTCGGCTGGGACCGCGCCATTGTGCAGTTTGGGCACCATTCGTATACGCCCACCAAAGACTGTGGGCGCGTCCCCTGCGCCGCGAACACCTGGCACTGGGACAGCGTGAGCATCGCCCCGGCGGTGCCGTTCACTATCGTGCCGGGCGACGCGCGCTGGCTCAACGACGAGCGCGGCAACGCCGTCCAGTTCGCCGCACCGGCCCCGCCGGAGAGTCACCTTCGGTTCGTGGCGATTGGCACGGCGATGGAAGTGAGCTTTGACGGCGGCGCAAGCTGGCAGCAGGCGCAGCCCCAGCCGATCCGTCAGGGCCGCGATGTGCTGAACACGTTTGTCTCCTACTGGACGCCGATGCCGACCGGGGCGACCTCGGTCGTGGTGCGCGGCGGCAACTGGCTGGTAG
Organism: Chloroflexota bacterium; assembly: GCA_038318015.1. Lineage (GTDB taxonomy): Bacteria > Chloroflexota > UBA6077 > UBA6077 > JACCZL01 > JADZEM01. The sequence goes on from JBBQBU010000028.1 coordinate 2,946, forward strand.
GGGCATGGCAGGCGCGGGACTTCGCGATCTGGTCTCTGACGCCGCCGGCCGCGACGAACGCCGCCGCGCCGGCCTCCGACGCCCCCGAGGAGTAGCGGGCGTGCCCGCAGTGTAGGGGTGTGCCGGCCTCGTAGGGGCTTGCCGGCGACAAGCCCCCGCGCGGCCGGCATACCTGCCGAGTCTACGATGGCGCGTGCCGGGCGCTTGTCAGAAGGCGGTCGGGCCGCCGCCAACGAACGTGTTCCACGGGCCGCAGTCGTCGGTGATAACCAGCGGCACTGTCACCGCCACCTCCGCCGACGCCGGTTGCCGCGCCACTACGAACGTGATGCTCTGGCTGGGGAGGGTCGGGACGACGCTGCCGCCGGCCGCCCCGAGGGTCTGCCCGAGTATCGTCACCTGGGCGTTTTGTAGGGCCGCCACCTGCACCCGTCGCACGATGTTGCTGGCGGCACCGGCCGGCCGGCCCACAGACACCGTTACTTGCAGCCTGCCGCCGCCGATGGCCTGTGACTGGACCGTTGCCTGCGGGCGGGTGGTGCAGTTCGAGGAGGCCGGCGGCAGCGGAATCGGCGTCGGCGTGGGGATGGGCGTCGCGGTGGGCGGTACCGGCGTGGCGGTTGGCGCGGCCGACAGATTCTGGCTCCAGACGGCGATGCCCCGCGCCATCCAGTCGCCGCCGTACCAGCCGCTGCCCCGCAGGTAGACGCGGCTGGTCCCTGTCGGTACGGCCATCCAGTACGGCTTGAAGTGTTCTTCTGGTGCCGTCTCGACGGGGTGCAACGGCGCAGACTGCCAGCTCTGGCCGCCATTGAAGCTGACCTGGATGTTGGTGCCGATGCCCGAGAAGCGGAGGTAGCTGCCGGTCGGCGCCCCGACCGGAAAGTTCACATACGGCCGCGTCGTCGAATCGACATACGACAGGTCCGCCTTCGAGATGGTGAACGGGACAGCGTTGGAGATGCTGACGTTGTCCCAATGCCAGGTATTCGGGATGCACGACCCGTCAAAATTACATGCCTTGCGCGGGTTGTATGAGTGATGCCCCAACTGTACGACGGCGCGGCTCCAGCCTAGGTCGGGGATCGTCCGGTCTATCCACCACTGGTTGTAGGCCGGCATCCCAAACTTGACCGAGGTCCGCGAGATGCGTAGCTGGAACGTGTCGCGGCGGACGGCACTGGTCGTCAAGAAGCTCTCGTAGGTCGTATAGGGGTTGGTCGTGATCTCCGTCTCCGCATAGTCGCGGAGGGTGAAGCCCTGGAACATCGACTGCCCGTTGAAGACCCCCATTTGTACGTGGAGGCCGCGGCGCGGGTTCCCGGTCAGGTCTGGGAACGAGCGTGGCAGCGGCAGCGGGATCTGGTCCTCGAACGGGCTGAGCCAGAGGCTGACCCAGTCGCGCGTGGAACTGCGGAACGTGGACATGTCGAAGTTGACGGTCGCCTCGCCGGCTGAGAAGTCCACCATCTGATTCGGGGTCAGCATGATCAGCCCGTAGCCCTCGGCATTGATGGCCGTCATCACATGGTCATTGCACTGATACACCGCGTCGTCATACGACGATATCGGGTGAACGTTCGGGTAGCCGGCGCAGTTGCTGCCGTGGTGGGCATTCATGCCCTCAAGCTGCTTCCAGTAGGCCACGTCACGCGAGTGGACCTGCACGTCCCAGGTTGAAGGGTCGTACGGCAGCGGGGCGGCCGGCGTGCCGGTGAACATCGAGATCCAGTAGCCGGACTGCGCGAACGCCGTGAGGTCAACACTGGGGGTGGCGATCAGACTGCCGACGAGGCCGACGAGCAACACCAGGGCGACGCGGAGGCGCTGCCGCAGGGAACCGCTTGGAGGGGTGGGCATGGGGCGCTGCTCCAGTCGACGGGTCGCGGGGCGAGTCTCTCCGACCCCTGGCAGGGAGGCAGGATGATGCGGGGTCGGAGGCCATGAGCGCCACCCGCGCAAACAGGTCAGAACACGCAGACCTGAGCAGCCGGACCGAACAGCGGCAAGCCCCCTGGACGAAGAAGAACATATGTTCTATTGTAGGGGGTGAGTCTGACTGGCTTGGAGGGCGTCCCATGCTTGCCACCATCGTGCATCGCGGCCTGACCGTCTGGATTGATCCGGTGACCCGCAGCGCCCGCGTTCAGGTGCACATGCTCGGTCGCCCAGACATCCACGTCGTCCTGGTGCAGCCGCGCGACGGCGGCTGGGTGATGGTGGACGACCGCGAGGACGAACCGATCTGGTTCGGTGCCTTTGAGCAGGCGCTCGGCGAGGCGCTGGCCTGCGGCTCGATGGCGCTCGAAGACCGGCTGCTCGGTGAGTTGCGGATGGCCGACCGGCAGGCCCGGCCACCGCTGGTGGAAGTCTTCCCGGAGCAGGCCACCGAACCGCCCTGGCCGGTAGGCCTCCCGTGAGTTCCGGGTTGTGAGTGGCAAGACGTGAGTGGCAAGACGTGAGTGGCAAGCCTCCCGTTCATGTCATCCTGATTGGAGCGAGCTTGCGAGCGCAAAGAAGGATCTCACTCACGCCATCGGCGGCGCAGGTTTCACGCGAGGGCGGGTTTGCCAGCGGCAGACCCGCCCTCGCGACATGGCGTCGTCGGGAACCGCGCCGGCGGTCAGCCGCCGAACGGTTGCGCGCCGCCGCCGACGAACGTCTGCCACTCGCCGCAGTCGTCGGTGATCGTGAGCGCCACCGTGACTGGTTGCCTGGTCCTTGATGCCTGCCGCGTCACCAGCAGGGTCACCGTCTGGCCGGCGGTCGTCGGGACCACGCTTGCGCCATCGTCCTGTTCGTCGAACGTCTGGCCGAGCACCTCGACATTGGCATTGTTGATGGTGGTGAACTGCACCTTGCGGATGATGTTGCCGGTGGCCCCGGTCGGGCGGCCGACGCGCACCGTCGCCTGCATCCGGCCATTCGCAACGAACTGGGTCTGAATGGTCGTCTGGGGACGGGGGCTACAGGCCGAGGTCGGCGGCGGGAGCGTTGTGGCAGGCGGCGTCGAGATGGCTGCGACCGTGACCGTCGCGGCCTGGCCGTTCCAGGCGTAGTTGGTGCCCCAGCCTGTCGAGAACACGCCCACCACGACGGTGTAGTTGCCGGGCGCGGTGTTGGCCGGGACCGCCCACGACGCTGTGAAGGTGCGCTGTTGCCCGGCGGTGAACGCCTGATTGTCGAAGAACTGCTGGTGCACCTTGACGCCGGCCGCTGAGTAGACCTCGACATCAACCAGGGCCGTGCCCGTGGTGGCGCTCTTCACGGCCGCCGCGATCGACGCGGTGCCGCCTGGGGCAACCGTCGCTTGCGTGGTCGATGCGCTGGTGATGTACGACGCCGGCCCGGCCGTAGCCGTCGGGACCGTGGTCGAGGTCGGGACCGTGGTCGAGGTCGGCACCGGCGTCGAGGTTGCAGGCGGCGTGGTGGCAGTTGCCGGCGGGGTGGTCGCCGTGGGGGACGGGACGGCGGTGCTGGTGGAGGTGGGGATGACGGTTGTCGTGGCGGTGGCCGATGCGGTGGCGGTTGGCGCGGTGGCCGTCGCCGTCACGGATGGCACCGGCGTCGCGGTGGCGGGCGGCGCTCCGGCCGTTGTGGTCTCGCTCCAGATGGCGATGCCGCGCGCCATCCAGTCGCCACCCCACCAGGAGCTACCTCGGAAATCGACGCGGGTCGTCCCGGCTGGCACGGCCATCCAGTATGGCTTGAAGTGCTCTTCCGGCGACTTCTCGACGGGGTGGAGTTGGGCGGTCTGCCAGGTCTGGCCGCCGTTGAAGCTCACTTGCAGATTCGTGCCGATGCCGGAGAATCGCAGGAAGCTGTTTGCCGGGGCCGGCTGAGGGACGGTGATGTAGGCGCGACTGTTCGGGTCTACGTACTGCTGGTCAGCCTTCAGGATGGTGAAGGGGACGGCGTTGGAGAGGCCGATGTTGTCCCAGTGCCAGGTGTTCGCGCTGCATGATCCGTCGAAGTCACATGCCTTCTCCGGGTTGTACGAGTGGTGCCCGAACTGCACGACACCCCGGTCCCAGCCCAGGTCTGGCACGTTCTTGCTGACCCACCACTTGTTGTAGGCGGGCATCCCGAACTTGACGGATGTCTTCGAGATGCGTAGCTCGAAGGTGTCGCGGCGGATGGCGCTCGGCGTCAGGAACGACTCGTACCCCGTCCACCAGTCGGTGGTGATCTCGGTGGCTTCAAAGTTCTTGATAGTCTCGCCCTTGAAGACCGTCTGCCCGTTGAAGACGTCCATCTGAATGTGCACTGCGTTGCGCGGCTCACCGGTCAGGTCGGGTAGCCAGTCGGCCAGCGGCAGCGGAATCTGGTCGTTGAACGGCGTGACCCAAATACTGATGAAATCGCGGCTGGAGCTACGGAAGGTCGAGAGGTCGAAGCTCACGACGGCCTCGCCATCCTTGAAGTCGAGCATCTGATTCGGCGTCAGGGAGACTAGCCCGTAGCCGCCGGCCTTAATAGCGGTCATTACGTGGTCGTTGCACTGGAAGACGGCGTCGTCGTATGACGAGACGGCGTGCGTACTGGGGTGGCCGGCGCAGTTGCTGCCGTGGTGGGCGTTCACGGTCTCCAGCGTCTTCCAGGTCTCGCGGTCGCGGGAGTGGACCTGCACGTCCCAGTCGGCATAGTTGAACTGCGCGGGCGCTGACGGCTTGCCAGCAAACCCGGCGGTCCAGGCCGACGACTGCGCCTCTGCGGATGAACTGATCAGGGGCAATAGCAGCGCGGCGATGGCGAGGCCGACTGTGGCAAGGACGCCGATGCGCGGAAGCGTTGCCAGGCCGCGTCGGATGCGGGCCAGTAAGCGGCCAGATCGCACTGCAAGTACTGATAGCACTGATTGTGTCGAGGTCGTGTTCTGGCCGTGATTGGTGCGCATCCTTCTCCTCGTCCTCACTGCCGCTGGGAGGTGGCCCCGAGCCAGCAGTCTCTAGCCGTCTGGGCGTAGTAACGAGGGCGATAAGGAAGGTAGGGTCGATATGTAGCGACAAATGGCCCCTATGTGTCATATCAATGGGACACATGGGGAGGTAGTGACTGGTGCTGACGCAGCCATCCGTGCGGAATCGCCCCACAAGCACACGTTGTGCGGGCACGGATGGCGACGAGCGGTTGCGGGTGCAGTCGATACCTGGTCGACGGGCGGTCGAGGTCAGCGCGCGCGGCGGAGTGGCCGGGGCAAGCCTTCCTGGTACACCGCCAGCCGAGACGGCAGCGACCATGCCAGTGCCCCGGCCAGCGACGCGGCAGCGGCCTGCGGGTGACCGATGCCACCGCCTGCTTCGTGGATCATCTGGCTCCTGGTCAGGTCAGGTCAGGTGGAGGGCGCGTGTCGGCCACGAACGCGGTGCAAGCGGCACGGTGGCGCGGGTCGGATGGCTACCACATGACCGGACGCCAAGGCACCAAGGCGTGCGTGCCCGAGCCAGGCCACCAGGAGTCACGGCGTTCGCGCCGGCAGTGCGGGCTGGCTCGGCCCCGCCGTCCAGTAGCCCCTGCCCCGTCGGCCCCTGAAAACGCCCCTTCTTCCGCCTGGGGGTGAGGGGGATGGTGGGCCGAGGTGGGACGGTGAAGGGAGATCCGGTTGCTACTCGGTGCTGGTCAGGCCGTCGGTCGGCGGCAAGTCTTCCTTTGGCGGGCGCAGGTGGCGCAGGAGTTCGGCGTCGCGCTTCGCCAGCGCGGCAGCCGCGTCCATCGGCGACCATTCGTAGAAGCCGCGCCCGCTCTTGAGGCCCAGGTCTCCCTGGGCCACGCGGTCCGCGAGCGACGCCTGCGGCGCGTGCTGGTCGCTGATGAGCGGGTACAAATAGCTGGTGATCGCCTGCCAGACATCAAGGCCGGCCATGTCGGCCACCGCGAACGGCCCGAACGCCGCCAGCCGCCGCCCGAACCCGAGGCTGACCACCGCGTCCAGGTCTTCCATCGAGCAGACGCCGTCGTTTACCAGCGCGATGGCTTCGCGCAGCAGCGCTGATTGCAGCCGGTTCGCGATGAAGCCCGGCACTTCCTTGCGGAGTACGGCGGGTGTCTTGCCAGCGTCGCGCAGGAGGCGCGTTGCCGTCTCCACCGTCTCCGGGGAGGTCTGCGGCCCAAGTACCACCTCGACCACGGGGATCAGGTGGCCGGGGTTGAAGTAGTGGACGACCAGCAGCCGTTCCGGCCGCTTCGTCGGCTCGGCCAGTGCGGACGGCATCAGGCTGGAGGTGTTCGAGGCCAGCACGGCGTCCGGCTTGGTGATGGCGTCAAGCTCGGCGTACAACGCCTGCTTCGCCTTCAGGTCTTCGACAATCGCCTCGGCCACGTAGTCGGCGTCGCCCACCGCGTCGCCCAGGTCGGTCGTCGCGGTCATCCGGGCAACGGCCAGATTTAGCTCGTTGGCCGTGATGACGCTGCTCTCTACCAGCGCCTGCCCAATCTCGCGGGCGCGCCGGGTGACGCTCTCGACGCGGTCCGAGTCGCTGTCGTAGATCGTCACTGAGAAGCCCGCGCGCGCCCAGTCCAGCCCGATTGACGTGCCCATCAGGCCCGCGCCGACCACTGCAATCTTCTCGTGCAGGTCGCCCATTGGCCGCCTCCTACCGTGTCACTGCTGCGGAGGTGATGCTACCAGGACGGCGGCCGTCAGGCGGTTTCGACCAGGATACAGTCCGGGCCGAAGTCCTCGCGCAACTGACGCTCAAGGTCAACCGTCAGCCGCACGCGCGCCTCCGGGTGGCTGACCCTGAACCGCCCCTCTGGCATCAAGACGACGATTTCCAGCGGCGTAGCACCCTCGTCTTGCAGCAGGTGGCTCAGGCGAGACAGCCGCTTCTCGTCGGCCAGGTCGTTGTCGGTGCGGTGCACCAGGACGCGCAGTCGGCGCACGACCTTCTCGGGTAGGTGGGAGCGCCCGCCGTTGCCATTGGCGTAGCCGTTCCCATTCCCATGACCGTTGCCAGCGCCATTCCCGTTGCCGCCTGAGCCGTTGGCATCTTTCTTCGGCCGCCATGCGCGGTGCGCGTCGGGGGCCACGACGACCGTTGGCTTGAACTGCACAACGTCCTCATCGGCGACCGATTCAAGCGACCCGGCCGGGTCGTACGCCTCGACGCCTTCCGCAATGATCTGGAGTCGGTCATCGCGCGCATCCACCTTGCCCTGAATCACCAGGATGCTGTCTTCGACCCAGAGATCGGCGTACTGCTGGAATGTGCGCGGGAAGCCGACGACCTCGACGCTGCCGTGCAGATCTTCAAGGGTCGCCACCACCATCGTGTCGCCCTTTTTGGTGGTGATCCGGCGGACGGCTGCAACGTGCCCCGCAATCGTAATCTGCGTGTCGGCAATCTCCGCGCTGATCGCGCTGGTCGGCGTGAACCGACTGGACGTGAACGAGCGGGCGGCGTCCATGAACGGGTGATCCGAGAGGAAGACGCCGATAGCCTCCTTCTCCCAGGCCAGCCGCTCGCGTCGGCCGACTTCGGCCACCATCGGCAACGGCGTCTCGATAACGGTCCCGGTATCGGCATCCTCGCCGCCGCCGAACCCGAACATATCCATCTGCCCGTCGAGCACCGCCTTCTGGCGCTTCTGGCCTGCCGACATGCAGCCGTCGATGCCGGCCAGCACGCGCTCACGTGCGCCGAAGTCGTCCATCGCGCCGCACTTGACCAGCGCTTCAAGCACCCGCTTGTTGACGGTGCGGAGATCGACTCGGCTACAGAAGTCGTCAAGCGACTTGAACGGGCCGTTCTTCTCGCGCTCGGCCACCACCGACTCGACCGCGCCCTCGCCCACGTTCTTGATCGCCGCCAGCCCGAAGCGGATGCCGTGGTCGAACTTCATGCCATCGGTGGGCTGCGCCGCGATCCGCTCAACCGTGAAGCGCACCTGGCTGAAGTTGATGTTCGGCATCAAGATCTCAATTTCGAGCTGCCGACATTCGCCCAGCGCAGACACGATCTTCTCGGGCTTCGCCACGTCCGTGGTCAGGACGGCGGCCATCCACTCGACCGGGTAGTTCGCCTTCAGGTAGGCCGTCTGGTACGCCACGAAGGCGTAGCAGAACGCATGGCTCTTGTTGAAGGCGTAGCCGGCGAACGGCTCAATGTGTTCCCATAACTTTTCGGCCGTCTCGACCGAGTAGCCGTGCTCCTTCGACCCTTCCAGGAACCGGGCGCGCTCGTTCCGCATGACCTCGGGGTCTTTCTTCCCCATGGCCCGCCGCAGGATGTCGGCCTGTCCCAGCGAGTAGCCGGCCACCCGCTGCACAATCTGGAGCACCTGGTCCTGGTAGACGATGATCCCGTACGTCTCTTCAAGCAGGTCTTCAAGGGACGGGTCCGGATACTCGACCTGTTGCCGCCCCTCCTTCCGCGCGATGAAGTTCGGGATGTGCGCCATCGGGCCGGGCCGGTACAGCGCGACCATAGCGGCAAGGTGGCGAATGGTCTGCGGCTTCAGCTCTTTGACGTAACGGGTCATCCCGCTACCTTCGAGTTGGAACACCGAATGCGTTTCGCCATCTGAGAGTTTCTTGAAGGTCAGTTCGTCTTCAAGCGGCAACTCGGAGAGGTTGACCTCGATGCCGCGCGTCTCGCGGATGTAGTCCACGGCCTTCGCCAGCATCGTCAGGTTCGCCAGCCCCAGGAAGTCCATTTTGAGCAGGCCGATCTGCTCAAGCGCCTTCTGCGGGTACTGGGTCATCACCATGGTGTCGCTCTTGCCGACCTTTTGGAGCGGCGAATGCCAGACCAGCGGGTCGCCCGAGATCACGACGCCGGCGGCGTGGGTCGAGGCGTGCCGCGCGACGCCCTCGATGGACTCGGCGGCGTCGAGCAGCCGCTTGACCGAGGGGTCGGAGTCGTACGCCTGCTTGAGTTCCTTGACCTGTTCCAGCGACTTCTGGATGGTCATGCCGACGGGGATCTGCGGGATCAGCTTGGCGACGCGCTCCACCTCGTTCAGCGGGTAGCTGAACGCCCGCCCGACATCGCGGATGGCGGCCCGTGCCAGCAGCCGCCCGAACGTCACCATCTGGGCGACGTGATCCGCGCCGTACCGGTCGATACAGTACTGGATGACCTCGGCACGGCGCTCGTCCGCGAAGTCCATATCAACATCGGGCATCTGCACGCGCTCGGGGTTCAGGAACCGCTCGAATGTCAGGCCGTACTCGATGGGGTCCACGTCGGCGATGCCGAGCAGGTAGAGGATGATGCTGCCGGCCGCCGAGCCTCTCGGCCCGCACGGGATCTTCTTGGCGCGCGCCCAGGCCACGAAGTCCCAGACGAGCAGGATGTACGCCGAGAAGCCGGTCTTGCGGACGACCTCTAGCTCGTACTCCAGGCGCTGGCGCACGTGGTCGGGCGTGTTCGGGTAGCGGTTCGGCAGGCGCTCGAAGCATGAGCGCATCAGGCAGTGGTCGGCGTCTTCGCCGGGGGCCAGCACATGGTCGAGGGGCGGGAAGTTGAGCCGCCCGAACTTCAGGTCGAGGTTGCAGCGCTCGGCAATCGCCATCGAGTTGGTGATCGCCTTGGGTGTCTCCTTGAAGAGCGCGGCCATCTCGTCGGCGCTCTTCAGGTAGAACTCGCGCGTCTCGAAGCGCATCCGCTTGGGGTCGTCGATGGTGGAACTGGTCTGCACGCAGAGCAGCATGTCCTGATTGTCGTGCTGCTCTTTGGTGGTGTAGTGGTTGTCGTTGGTGGCGACGAGCGGCAGGTCAAGCTCTCGCGCGAGGCGGATCAGCGCCGGCGTGACCTTGGCGTCTTCTTTGAGGCCGTGTTCCTGAATCTCGATGAAGTAGCGGTCGCCGAAGACCTCCTTGTACCAGGAGGCGTTCTTCTTGGCTTGTTCGTAGTCGTCCTTGATGATCGGGCTGGCGATCTCGCCGCCGAGGCAGGCCGACAGCGCGATCAGTCCCTCGCTCTTCTCGGCCAGCAAGCCCCGGTCGATGCGCGGCTTGTAGTAGTAGCCGTCAAGCCAGGACCTGGTGGTCAGTTCGAGCAGGTTGCGGTAGCCGACTTCGTCCTGAGCCAGCAGGATCAGGTGCTTGTAGTCGCGGTCCTGGCCGCTCTTAGCGGTCATTTTGCCGGGCGCGACGTACGTCTCAATGCCGATGATCGGCTTGACGCCGTTGTACTTGCAGGCGTCGTAGAACTCGATGGCACCGTAGAGGTTGCCGTGGTCGGTGATGGCGAGCGAGGACATGCCGAGCTTGGCGGCATACTTCGCCAGCTCTTTGGTCTTCGAGTAGCCGTCAAGAAGGCTGTACTCAGAGTGGACGTGCAGATGCGTGAATTCGGCGGCCACAGGCCCTCCGTGACATTCGAGACCCGGCGCGCTCACGATGCGTACGGTGCTCTGACAGCCGCGTACCCTGCGCCTGCCAGATGGCCACTTTTCCGGAACGGGTGTTCGATGCGCGCCTGTCCATAGCGTACCGCAGCAGGCCGCCTTTCGGGCGATTGGCGCGCTGCTCGTTATGGATCCTTTAGGTGCCCGCCGCCGCCGCGAGCTGCCGCAGGAATCCTTTGATAGCATCAAACGACTGGTGCTTCGGATCGATCAGTTGGGGAGTGAACGCTCGCTGTAAACGAAGGGTTGGGTCGGAGCGAGATGCGAGCCACGCGTTCACGCGTGCCTTGGCGCGGTCCTGTGGTCGCCACGTCATAGCATCGACAGTTGAAACGCATTCGAGGAAGTCATCGACGCAACGGATGCTCGTGCTCACCGACACGGCCCGCAGCAACAAATCTTCCAGGGCTCCGGTAACGACATTGTCTGGCATCACGTACGTGCCGATGGTCAGGTTCCGTCCATCTGACCAGCGACCGCGACTGATCTCGCCAGCACGCGTAGGTGGTGAAAATCCAGCCTGACGAAGCGTGTCCCGTAGACGGCCGAAGGACGCGGGGCCATCATCGGGCGCGTCCGTGTCACAGATGATTCCGAGAGCCTTCAGACGCCGCCCGGAGTCTCGAAGCACGAGGCCGTTCAGCCGATCAAAGAGTTGCGGCCGACCGTCCAGACTCTCGATGAGGACGAGTTCCCTGCTCACACCGATGTCTCGCAACATGGTGACAAGAAAGGCGACATCGTCCAGACCTTCGCACAACACAAGACCGGGTGACTCGATGGGGTCGAACTGAGGGTTCGGCTGTCGTGGCATCAGCGGATTTCGTATCCCACTTTCACTGCGGAGCGCAGGCGACTGTCGCTACCCTCTACGACTTCAATGTCAGCGCCCACGCGGTCAAGGCGGTAGAACGCGAGGCTGCCCTCGTGGCCCTCCGTTGCCTCCACTGCGGCCTCGATGGCTTCAAGGCTGTGCGTGGTGGCGAAGATCTGGACATCATGCTTGTGCGCGGCGGCAATTATCGCCTTCCAAACGGCCGGCAGGACGCTGTAGTGCAGGCCATCCTCAACTTCATCAATGAGCGCCACGCCGCCTTCGGTCGTGAGTATGGCCTGAATGATTTTCAGTATCCGTCCAAACCCGCCGCCCAGATAGGACAACGGCACCAATGATTTCAGGCCGATGTCGGCAGCGATAGTGAGAGGAGGTAGATCAATGACCTCCAGATCCACTAGTCGCGGCTCGACCACCCGGACTGCTTCAATCACCTCGCTCTTGCGCCGCTGCACAACGAGTTGACTGAATCGCCGGGCCTCGCCTGCGACCTCACCCAGCCGCGGACTGTTGTCTCCAGGTACGTGACCCGGGTCAGGCGGCCGTTGCGCCAGGAAGTACCACGGCAGCAAGCCGGTCGCCGGGTGTCGCTCGATTGTCCACCCCTGACCACCTCGCAATATCCGTGAGATTGCACGCCCATGCGTCCCGCCATCGACGGATTCGTAGATGTATCCCAGGCCACGACTAGGAGCCGAGAGCGTCGAAATCGTTGAGGAAGATGAGGCCCCAGTGGTGGCAATCCCATCATCAATCGTCAATTGGTCGTCTCTCAACGTGTTGATGGTGAGCTTGTCGCAATGTCCTCCGAAACGCGTAGCCTGTAGCAGAATCGAATTCTCAACATCGCCGTCACGAAAAATGAATCCCCACGCGTGACTGCCCTCCACATCGAGTCGCCCAAGACCACGCAGAAACGCATGGGTCGCGACAACCCACGGGTCGTTCGGTGCGAGCACGAGATTCAGGGCTTCGAGCAGCGAGGTCTTGCCCGTGTTGTTCTGGCCGGTGATCAGGTTGATGCGGCCGAGGTTCTTCAGTTCCAGGTCGCGGAACTGGCGGAAGTTCTGGATATGCACCGAGCGAAGCATGTCGGCTGGCCCTTCACGAGCGACGGCTGCGACAGGCGCAGGGGACCGTGATGGTCCCGCAGGATTGTACCGGCGATTCGAGAGCGAGAGAACAGCGTGCAGCGGGTGGTCAGGCCTCGCCGCGCTGGCGGGCTTCCAGCAGGCCCGGCAACTCCGTCCAGTCCGAGAACTCGATGTCCGCCTGGCTCACAATCGCGCCGTCATTGTCGCCCGCCGGCAGGTAGCGAGCCGAGTACATGCCGGCCGCCTGAGCGCCGACAATGTCCATCTCTTCCGTGTCGCCGATATGGACCGCGTGTTCAGGCGACACCGACAGCGCCGCCAGCGTGTCATGGAAGATTGTGTGGTGCGGCTTCAAGTAGCCGTGTTCATTTGAGAACGTTAGCACCTCAATGTGGCCGATCAGCCCACGCTGCGCCAACACCTGCCGCAGGACGCGCCCGCCCGTGTACCCCGTGTTGCAGATCAGGCCGATCCGGTACTTCCCCGCGAGTTGCTCCACCGCCGCCTCGACCCCCGGCAGCAGCTCCGGCAGGTACTCGACCGTCAGGTCTTCGTAGGCCGCTGTCACCCGGTCGAACGGCACCGCCTCAGGTGGAACGCCTAACTGCCGCATCAACTCCTGCCAACGGCCCGGCGGCCCGATGTCTCGCCGGTCGTGCGCGATGCCGGCGTCGATGATGCGGCGCGCGGCCCGGAAGCCGCCGCGCAGCCCCTCGACCTCCAGCGGGTAGCCGGCCTCGCGGATCGCCGCCAGCAGCATCGCGCGTCGCCGCTCGATCTTGCCAATCGGGTCGCGCGACTCAACCAGCGTGCCCCACAGGTCCAGGGTCACGGCACGGAGCGGACGCCACGGGGCGCGCGGGTCGTTCGGGTCCATCGACATAGGGCAGCCACTCCGAGCAGCCGGCATCGCATCCTCGGGGTTCGTCGCCGGCGAATGCTGAGGCAGGGAGGATACCGAGACTGGCCAAGTGCGTCAACGCCTGGGTGCGTATGCACGGCTGGGGCGGCGTCCAAGCTGGCGGCGGATCAGGGCACGTCCCCGCGTGTCGGGGTCCGCGCTATCATGCTCGACGTGTCAACGACAGCCAACGACCCCACATCAACTCCTGATCCTTCCACACGCACAGCGGTCGCCGCCGGGGCCGCTCCCGTCCAGCCTGAGCGCCGCGCATCTGCCGTCCCGCCGCCGGCCGCCGGCGCGCCCGACCCTGACACGCCTGCTGGACCGTCGCGCTACGCTTACTGGGCGGCGCTGGTTGCGCTGGTGCTCGTCTCGGTCGGGTTCGGCGCGATATCGCCGTCGCTCTCCACCATCCTCTCCGAGCTTGCCGTTACCGCCAGCGTCGGCTCGCTGCTGGTCAGTGCGCTGGGGGCTGGCCGGCTGCTCGGCGGCTTCCCAGCAGGCATGGTCGTCAGCCGCATTGGCCCCGGCCGGGTCATCTTGCTGGGCTGTGGCGTCTTCGTCGTCGGGTCGCTCGTCGCCTGGGCCGCTCCAGTCTTCCCGGCCCTGGCCCTCGGCCGCTTGATCCAGGGTATTGGCCTGGGCATGGTGCCGGCGGGCGTACTGGCCGGCATCATGGCCGGCGCGAAAGCCGAGCGCGCCGGCGGCTCAATGGCGCTCTACCAGTCCGGGCTGACGCTCGGCGGGGCGCTCGGGCCAGCCGTGGGCGGGCCGCTGGCGGAACAGTTCGACTGGCGGGCGGCGCTGCTGTTCTGCGTCGCGGCCGGGCTGGTTGCGATGGCCGTCGCCGTGCCGCTCGCCACGCGCCACACCCGGCCGACACCGGCCCCCGCCAAACCACGAGAACGGCTCGGCTGGTCGGTGGCATACGGCCTGACGCTGGTGCTGATGCCGCACCTTGCGACGTTCCTGTTCCGCATGAGCGTCGGCCAGTTGTCGTTGCCGCTCTACGCGTCAGGGCCGGCCGGGCTGGAGCCGTCGGCAGTCGGCCTGCTGCTCGGCACACAGTCGGTGATGGCCCTGGTGATGCTAGGGCCGGCCGGCTGGGCCACCAATCGGTTCGGGTTGCGGCCGGTGCTGGCCGTCGCGCTGATCGTCACGTCGGTTGCAGTTGGGATGATGCCGCTGGTGCCGGCCCCGTACGGCCTCTGGGGGGCCGTGGTGGTGTTCGGCGGCGGGCTGGCAGTGCTCGGCGTCGCCAGCGGGCTGTTCATCTTCACGCTAGCCGGCTACTCGACGGGCGCGCTGGTCGGCATCTACCGGCTGTCTGGCGACTTGATGCAGGTGTTCGGCCCGGTCGCCATCGGCCCGATCCTCGACAACTATGGGTTTACCGCCAGCTTCCTGGTGATGTGCGGCTTCGGCCTCGTGGCGGCGGCCAGTCTGCTGTTGCGGCCAGCTCGAAGAGCCGAGTCCTCCTGACTCGTCAACACTGGGCCAGTGCGTTGACCATGCCGAATAGGCACGCCAACATCAACTCAGCGGTGAAGAGACTGTACGATGGTCCGTAACGTCATCATGCTCAAGTTCAGGTCGGGCACCACGCAGGATCAGATTGACACGATGACTTCCGCCATGGACGCGTTGCACGTTGACGGGCTTGTCGCGAGGACATGGGGGATGGATCTGGGGCTGCGGGAAGGAAACATGTCCGCCGTCGCCACGTTCGACTTCATCGACGAGGACGCGTACCGCGCCTACGACCGGCACGAGGAGCACAATCGCATCCGCCGCGAGCCGACGGCCCCGATCATTGAGCGCGCCGAGCGCTGCCAGTACCGGATCTAGCGGGATCAGCCCGGCTGGGAGCAGGCGCTTGCGGCTTTAGATCGGGCGGGCGATGGCGACGGCTGCCCCTGGGAAGTCGCTGTTCATCCAAGCGCGGCGCAGTTGCTCAGCCGTCAAGACGCGCTCGCCATGGCCGTTCAGCCCGACGGGGTCGTTGATGATGAAGTCGTCGCCGACCATGCCGGTGATGACGACATAATGGTCGTAGCCGACCCACAGCCACTCGCGGCCCGGCATCATCCGGTACCGTAGCTGCGGAATGACCGGATGCCCCGCCCGCAGGTGCGCCCGCACGTCGTCCAGCGTCCAGCGCTTGTACTTGCCGTCCTCGTGCAGGTCCAGTCCCTTCAAGCCGTACGCCTCGGCCACCGTCCGTAGCGACTCCAACGTGGTACCACTGAACGGATCGTAGATGCCCATGGCTCGCATCGCGATGGACCGGGATTGCGCCGTCGGGACGTAGGTGCCGAACGCCTCAATCGCCATCGCCACGGACGTGGGGCCGCAGTTGGCAGCCGACGAGATGCTGCCGTCAAGCTGGGTGCGGTACGGCACGTCCAGGCGCGCGACGCTGGCGAACGGCGAGAATGTCTGCTCCACCGGCACCTTGCGGGCGGCCGGGCTGCCAGAAGGGGCAACCTCCTGCCAGTCTACCCAGGCCACGCGTCCGTCAGCTTGCGCCGGGTCGGCCACGCGCACGGCCGCCCGACCGTTGCGCTCAACACCGACCAGCTCCAGCGTCGCAAGGCGCGGGACCACGGCCAACGTGTCGGCGTCTGGCGCATCAGAGGCCAACAGCCGGGTCTGTTGCAGGCTGGTGACGTACTTCGGGGCGGCTGCCAGCGCTCCGACATCCTCAGCCGGCACCCAGGCCGTCCCGGCCGTGCGCCCGCCGCCGTCGCCCTTGAACGTCACCTTGACCCAGTTCGGTTGCAGTTCGACGATCCGCAGGAAGCTCCACTGCGGGATGTCCGTTTCGCGCGCTGCGTTGGCGTCCGGAGCAGTGAACAGCGAGGTCTTCCGGTGCGCCTGGACCCAATCGACGCGCGGGACAGCGGCGGCAAGCGTCCCGTCAGCGGCGGCTACGGCATCAATGGGGGCACCGCCAGCAGTCTGAGCGACGGCCTGCACTGGGTCCGGCGTGACGTTCGTGCGGACGGGCACGCGGATCGGCAGCCACTCCTGGGCGGGTGACCCTGGCGGTGCCAGGAAGCGCGCCGGCAGCGCTTGAGACAACTGCTCGGCGGCTGGCGAGCGGCTGATGACGATGGAGGTAAACAGCAGACCGAGGGCACCCAACAAAGACAGGTGCTGCGGCCAGCGTGTCGGTTGTGGTCGTCGGCGTTCGATACGGACAGCTTGCATCGCTGTCCATTATCCAGATTTGTGACGCGGACGCAACACCCGTGACGCGGAACATGAGCACGTCACGTCGCACAGGAGCGTGACAGAAACGGAAACGTGACGGAAGAGACGACACCAGCGCAACAGAATGGGCGTGAAAGACGCGCCGGGGTAGTGCTGGGACTACTGGAGGCCATGCGTGGGGTGCGCTACGTCAACAAGCCAGCACGCACACTGTTATCTCGGCCTTCCGCTATCAGTAACCGCGATAGCGAAGGGTGATGTGGCCGTCGTGCGTTGCGTCAATCAGCGTCGCGTCTTGCGACAATCGGGCGCGGGCAGGGTCGGTCAGGCGGCGGTACTCACTGCGCGGTCGTCCAGTGACGGCCCGGCAACCGCGTGCTCCAACTGGTTGTGCTCGGCCAGCCAGCGCAGGAAGCGCAGCTTCTCGACGTTCAGCTCGCGGGTCTGGGCACGGAACATCTGGAGGTCGCCGTCGTAGCTCGGGGACGTGTCGTCGGTCTTCGCGTTCATCGCCGTGCCTCACGTTTCGTGGTTCGGCCGGCCGCGTGGTCGGCCTCAGTCGTGGGGCCGTTCTGGTTGCCGCCGCCGTTGATAGCAGTATCCCCGCACCGGCGTAGCACCGTCGTCCGCACGGGCACACTCCGCTCGTCGCCTTGCAGACAGTTGCAGACGGTGTGTCGCTGTCGTCGGGTAGCTATGGCGGATCACGCGCTCTGCATTCCGCTCTTTGAGTGGCCGCCACCGCTGCGGACGGTCGTCCGTTCTCGTGGATGCGCACACAATGCGCTGGTGGCCGTGGGTTGGCGGTGTGGGCCTCGCTCGGGAGTACAGTGCAGGCGTGGCGCTCAGGCGTGGGCGCACAACAGATACGATGCATCGATCCGGGTTGCGCGAACGATCCCGCCTGGGTCAAATCTGGAGGATACCCGGCATGGCCGAGGTGTACGTACAAGCTGAGGGGCTCGTCGGAGCGCCGGCGGATCGGGTCTACCACTACGTCGCCAATATCCGCGACCATCACGGCAAGTTCCTGCCGTCGAACTTCTCAGACTTGCACATCGAGCAGGGCGGCGTCGGAGCGGGCACCATCTTCACGTTCACGGCGACGGGCGGCGGCCGAACGCGCGGCTTCAGGATGCGCGTGGACGAGCCGGTGCCCGGCCGCGTGCTGACTGAGACGGACACACTGTCCAGCATGGCGACGACCTGGACGTTCACGCCGGAAGGCGACTGCACCCGCGTCCGCATCGAAACGCGCTGGAACGGCGCGGCAGGCGTCCCCGGCTTCTTCGAGTGGCTGTTCGCGCCGCTAGCAATGCGGCGCGTCTACAACGACGAGTTGAAGCGGCTGGACCGGTACGCGCGCCAGCAGTCCCCCGATCTGACCCGCGTCTAGCAGATTGCACCCGACCCCTGAGCCCCCTCTCCCACTAGCGGACGAGGAGGCGCCTTCTTGTCCGTCGCCTGACGTGCTACCCTCCCTCGCCACCATCCCGATGCAGCGCGGCCCCCGGAGGGAGCATGTCCAGTGTCAAGATTGTCGTGCCGGACGATTTTCCGATCTCGTACGGCAGCGTCGTCCACCCTGACCTTGCGCGGTTGCAGCCATACGGCGAGGTCGTGACCTATACGACGCGCTTTTCTGACCGCGACGAGTTCTTCGCGCGGATTGCTGAAGCGAACGTCGTCATCAATGTCCGCGCCTACTCGAAGTTCGATGAGGAGGCGCTGGCGCACGCGCCGAACCTCAAGATGATCTCGGTCCAGGGCGTCGGCACCGACAACGTGGATCTTGCGGCGGCCAGGTCGCGCGGGATCGTGGTCACCAATACGCCGGGCGTCAACTCCCTGTCCGTGGCCGAGCTTGCCATCGGCCTGATCTTCGCCGTCGTGCGCGCCATCCCGGTCAGCGACCGGCGCATGCGGGCCGGCACCTGGCAACACCCGCCGGCCTTCGAGTTGCAGGGGAAGACGCTCGGGCTGCTCGGCCTCGGGGCGATTGGCGCACATACGGCCAGGATGGCGGCCGGCCTGGGGCTGAAGGTCATCGCCTGGAGTTGGAATCAGGATTCGGAGCGCGCCGCCCGCCTCGGCGTGGAGTTGGTAGAGCGCGACGACCTGTTCCGCCGGTCGGACATCGTGTCGGTGCACCTGAAGAACACGCCCGAAGCGCGCGGCAGCGTCGGGGCGCGCGAGCTTGGCCTGATGAAGTCGAGCGCGGTCCTCATCAACACCGCTCGCGCGGCCATCCTCGATCAGGATGCCGTGGTGGAAGCGTTGCAGTCGGGGCAGATTGCCGGCGCGGGCCTTGACGTGTACCTGACGGAGCCGCTGCCGCCGGAAGAGAACCCGTTCGCGGGGATGGAGAACGTGGTGCTGATGCCGCACGCTGGCGGCGTCACCGCCGAGTCTACCGTGCGCTCGAACGCCGCGCCCGTAGACAACGTGATTGCGTTCCTCGAAGGCCGGACAGTCAATATCGTCAACCCGTAGCGGGCCGACACCCATGTCATTCACGCGTGAACGACTGTGGGGTGACCGGTCCCCACCTATGTCACCCTGAGGTCGCCATGCCCCTTTGGCGCACCACGGGCGATGAAAACCCGGCGCTTCTCCCCCTCTCCCGCTTGCGGGAGTGGGGGCTGGGGGCTGGGGGCTGGGGGGTGAGGGCTGCGGCCCGCCCGCCGTCATTTT
>JBBQBU010000029.1:0-21926 GCA_038318015.1 Chloroflexota bacterium
GTAGAGCGCCGTGAACATGGCGACTGCCGATCCGAGCGCCAGCAGCAGACCGACAGCCGGGTCAAATCCCGCGAGATCAAACCGAACGGCCCGCTCAGAGAAGCCTAGCAGCAGGTTCGACGCCACCGACGCCAGGATCGAGAGACTGGCGAGTATCCCGTACAGCCCCATCATGGTCAGGCTCATGATGAGTTGCTTGCGGAAACTGCGCGGCGGCGCACCGTAAAAGTGGTTGAAGACCAGGTCCATGGTCTGGAAGAGCCAGTAGCCGCTCCAGACCAGGCCGACGAGGCTCGCCGCGCCGAGCAGGCCGCTCAACTCGCGCGTCTCGTCCAGGAAGCCGAGTAGCTCGCTCACCTGCCTCGGGAACTGCGCCGTGATGGCCCCGGCGAGCCACTGGCGCTGCACTGGATCACGCAGCACGAGGCCGAAGACCCCGAGCAGGCCCAGGATCAGCGGAAACGACGAGAACATCGCTTGCCACGCGATCTGGACCGCACCGTTCAGCGCCTGATCGGCGCTGAACTTCGCGTAGAACCGGCCAACTGGTGAAGATGAGAGTCGGTGAAGCTTGCCGTCCAGGCTCCGATCCTCCACAACCTCGACTGGATCGCCGACGAGTCGCGTCTGTGCCTGCGCTCATGTATCTGCCTGCGCCCGTACACGGTACTGGACGATGCAGAGTTCGGGCCACGGCGCGGGCGCGCGCATCGCGCCGTTCAGCGGCGGGTCGTGAACGTCCACGCCTTCGTCACGGGTTGCCCATCGACGCGCGCCACGATCCGCGCCATGTACGACGCCCCAGGCGCGAGCGGCCGATGCGGGATGATGGCGGCGGCATGCATCCAGTCCGTGCGCGGACTGCTGACCTCAAGCAGCGCTCCCGCGTCATCGAGTAGTTCCAGGTTGTTCGACCCCACCTGTTGCGACCGCCCGCCAGCTACGGTGATCGGGTGGCCCAGCCGGCGCGGAACGCCGGGCGCAGGATCGGGCGTTTCGGCCCCGCCCCAGGAGGCCGGCACGTCGGACGCGCCGCCCGGCGGGTAGACCGAGGGCAGCGTTGGGTATCTGGATCGGGTAGGTGCTGGCCTAATCAGGAGGGGCACACATCCTGCACTCTGGCGACCGCATGGCCGCAGCGAGCATCTGCTGTCACCACCTGGGAGGACCATCATGTCCGTGGCTCGCATCACAGAGATCAGCGCCACTTCGGAGAAGAGTTTCGAGGACGCCATCCAACAGGGGATCAACCGAGCGACCAAGACGCTGCGTAACGTCAGAAGCGCCTGGATCAAGGAATAGGAAGTCTCCATTGAAGCGGACCGCGTGCGTTCCTACAAGGTGAATATGCAGATCACCTTCGTCCTTGATGACTGACGAGCGTCGCGTGTACCTGATCTGATCCACTGCCCCGAACGACGATGACGCCGTTCGGGGCGTATCGTGACTGGCTCACCGAGCCTGGAGTCTAGGAGTCTGGGTCACGAGTGCCGTGACCCACAACAGGCTGTGGTTTTCTCCAGCGTCAAACCACAACCGGTTGTACGTGAGAGCACCCGTGACCCACACTCCTGGCGGCGATGAGCACGATGCGCCGCAAGATTCCCGATCAGGTGCCGTTACGGGGCCGTAGCCTCGAGCAGTTTCGTCCGCTGCGCGACGGTCAGGCCGCCCACGCGCCGCTTCTCATCGACGCCGCTTTCGGCCATCAGCGCCGTGACCTTCGCGGGACCATAGCCGGGCATGGCGCGGAGCACCTGCATCACGCGGGTCTTCTTCGTCACAACGTCGGCACGGTCGAAGACCTGCCCGACGTTCATCTCTCCAGATTTCACCTGCGCGAGGAGGGCGCTCCTGGCCTTGCGGGCCTCGGCGGCCTTCGCAAGGGCGTTTTCGCGCTGTTCGGGCGTCATTGTCGGCAGAGCCATGCGAGCATTCCTCTCATTGTGGATCAGATGTTCGTGTCCACCTGTCTCAAGACGAGTGCAACTTGCGTGCCCAGGGCATCGCGCGGCACCCGGCGGCCTAATGCCCCCTGCTCCATGCGCCCACTAACTTGACGGTAAGGCTGGCACGGCACGTGCTTGAGGTTCCGTGTAGGGGTGCCAACCTGGCCGTCCGTCCCGACGGCAGGGCACACGCAGGGAGCGCAGTCATGGCCATCGCCGTGCGTCAACAGCAACACCGGGTCGTGCATCGCCCGCCGTGGGTGCGTCGTCGCGGCGGAGAGCCCGACGCCGTATTGGCGATGCTGATGCTTGCGATGGTGATGGGTGGCTCCCTGGTGGTGGCCGCATCGCTGGCCCTGCCGTCCTCGCCTGCGGCGTTCAGCCTGCGCTCCTTGTACCCGAGTGAGGTCGCGGCCCGCCCGCGCGCCGGCTTCGCGCCGATAGCCGTCACGTCGGTCATTGCGCCCGCCGAGGCCACACGTGCCGCCTCGGTCCCCGCATCCGACGTGGCACCCTCCGCTCCCGACGAGGCACCCTCCGCTCCCGACGTGGCACCCTCCGCTCCTGACGAGGCACCCGCCGCCGAAATGACAGCCGCCTCCTGGCAGCCACGCATTGGTGAGGCCGCTCGCGTCGCGCACACGGACGGCCTCGATGTCGTCTTGCACGCCGCGCCGAGTACCGGTGCGCGCCTCCCAGCCGGCTTGCTGGAAGGAACCAGGATCACGGTGCTGGAAGCGGTCGGCCCCGACTGGGTGCGCGTCCAGACAGACACCGGTCCGTCAGGGTGGATTCCGTCTGGTTTCCTCGCAGCCGACCAGTAGGCACCGACAAGCGGCCAGCAGCCGGGGCCAGTCCTGGCGTTCGTGGCGCTCAAAACGGTCGTCGGCCGTCCGGGCCAGAATGGTTAGCACGCGCAACTGCTCCCATTGGGGCGGTCACGCATCATGACGGGCGCCGCCTGCGTGCACAGTGTACAGACACGGCTGTGAGGTGCTGCGGCGATGCTCCGGCTGCGATGCTCACCGGCGATTCGGTCGCGGTGAAGCGTCGCCGGAGTCCTGCGCGGTGCGGCACACGTGCTGGCCCCTTCAACCGTACCGCTGCGCTGCGCCACTCGCAAACATGACGCCGAGCGCGGTGGGGAAACTGTTGCACACGCAGCAGCGCCGCCACGTGGGGAGGATCGTCCAGTACAGTCCGGATGCCCTCGGCCTCGGTGAGCGCAGCCGAACACCGTCGGCACGACGAGGGCACCGAAGGGGGCGCACGATGACGCAGTATGAGGGGTTCGTCGCGGTGGGCGGCGAGACGGACGGCATCCCCAGCATCGGCGTGGGCATGCTCGGCCACGGGTTCATGGGCAGGGCGCACACCAACGGGTTCAAGAAGATCCCGTACGTCTACTGGCCGCCTGCCGCACGCCCGCGCCTGGTGGCGGTCTGCGGGCGCGACGCCGGTCGGGCCGCCGAAGCTGCGCGGCGCTACGGCTACGAAGGGTACTACACCGACTGGCGCAGCATGCTGGCCGACGACCGCATCCAGTTGTTCGACAACGTCGGGCCGGACACCTCGCACGTCGAGCCGACCATCGCAGCGCTGGAAGCCGGTATGCACGTCATCTGCGAGAAGCCGCTGGCGCTCGACACGGCGGATGCCGCGCGCATGCTGCGGGCGGCCCGAAAGGCTGGCACCAAGCACCTGTGCGGCTTCAACTACCGCTTCGTGGCGGCGGTGCGGCTGGCCCGCGACCTGATCGACCGGGGGGTGCTGGGCCAGATCTACGAGTTTCGGGGTACCTATCTTCAGGGCGGCATGGCCGACCCGAGCACGCCGCTTCGCCGGGTGCCGCCGCCGGGCACGCGTGCTACTGGGTCGCTTGCAAACATCGGGAGCCACGTCTTTGATCAGGCCCGGTTCCTCCTGGGCGAGATCGCAACGGTCAGCGCCACGATGCGGACCTTCGTCACGGACCGGCCGCACCCTGACGGCGGGCGCGTCGCTGTGACTTCGGATGACGCATTTGCCGCTGTGATCGAACTAGACAATGGTGCCATCGGCACGATTGAGGCGACGCGGGTAGCAGCCGGGCGCAAGAATCGGCTCGGCTGGGAGATCAACGGCTCGAAGGGGAGTATGGCGTTCGACCTCGAGCGGCTGAACGAGTTACGGGTCTACCTTGCGGACGGCTCGGTGCCCGACGCGATCGGGTTCCAGGACGTGAGCGTGACCGAGACCGATCACCCGTTCGCGAAAGCGTGGTGGCCGCGGGGGCACATCGTCGGCTGGGAGCACGCGCACATCAACGAATTGAACCACATGCTGGAGGCGATTGCCCTGGACAAGCCCGTCGGGCCGTACGGGGCGACCTTCGAGGACGGGTACCGGAACGCGGTCATCTGCGACGCGGTGACAGAATCGGCGCAGCGCGGGGTGCGGGTGCCGATCCGGTTCGAGGGATAGCCGTGAGCCAGGACCCGGGAGAGGCCGCCCTGGTGGACGCGTCGTCTCCGCGTCCCCGGCCGACCCGATACTCAGCGGAATCCGCCGCTCGCGCCCCGCGCGGAGCAGCAGTTCTAGATTGTGCTCCTCCCTCTCGCGCGGGTGCAGTTCCGCGTTCGCACCCAGGAAGCCCCGACTACTATCGCCGCTGAAGGCGTCCGCAACGAGATAGCCGCACTGCCCGGGGTTGACCACATGCTGGTGCTATTGGAGCGGCTGGCGCGGGACAAGACGCCCCTCATCGTCGCTCGCTGAGAAGGAGGATTTCCATTGCCCGCCTGGGAGGGGGAACGCGCAGGCTGTTGGAGGACGGCTACGGGTGCGTGATCGTCATCGGTGCCGCATTCGACCCCGGGGCGCAGCACGATACCATAGAACGGAGTCTCCCAATCGAGACCGGTGGTCAGCACCGGACGATCAATATGGTCAGACAGAAGTCAGTCGGCGAGTGTCCAAAGGAGGCAACTTCATGGAAACAGAGACCACGAGCGGTGCCCCTCAGCCCCCGTCGCGCGAGCAACTTCAGCCGCTTCTGGAACTCGTGAGTGGCTATCGGGGGCGATCTACGTCGTGGCCACACTCGGCATTGCCGACCTCTTGACGGATGGCCCACGGAGCAGCAACGAGATGGCGCGAGTCACCGGAACGCACGCGCCAGCACTCTGCCGAGTACTGCGCTTCCTCGCCGGTGTGGGTCTGTTCAGCGAGGTGGCCATGGACCAATTCGTTCTCACCCCGCTTGGTTCTGGACTCCGTTCCGATTTCCCAGGGTCGATCCGCCCGATGGCGATGTATCTGCTCGGCGAGCACATGTGGCAATCGTGGGGCCAGCTGTCGTACAGCGTCCGGACGGGCGAGCCGGCGTTCCCGCATGTCCACGGCATGGCCCTCTTTGACTACTACGCTCAGCACCCGGAGGCTGCAGCACGCTTCAACGCGAGCATGACGAGCAACACGGCAGCCTCCGGGACCGCCATCACGACTGCCTATGACTTCTCGGGGATCCGACGTCTCGTCGACGTTGGCGGTGGCCATGGCCTGCAGCTTGCGACGGTCTTGCGCGCGCATCCCGCGATGCGCGGCGTGCTGTTTGACCGGCCTGAAGTGGTTGCGGGCGCCATGTCCGTGCTGGAGGAAGCTGGCGTCTCGGAACGGTGCGAGATCGGCCGAGGAGATTGCAGCCGTGACCGGCACCTACGCCCCCGCGCTACGCCGGGTGTTGCGGTCGCTCGCCAGCGTCGGGCTGTTCAGCACGGACAGTCAGGGTCGCTTCGCGCTCACCCCGCTCGGGGCGTCACTCCAGTCCGATGCGCCCGGCGCGGCCCGCTCAACGGTGCTGTTCGCGGCCGGTGGCTGGTGGTGGTCAGCCTGGGGCGAGGTGCTCCACAGCGTGCGGACGGGCGAAACCGGGCTGGAGAAGGCGCTCGGCGTCAGCGAGTACGACTTCCTGGAGCAGCACCCTGACGAGGCGTCGCACTTCAACGCGGCCATGATCGGCTTCCACGGCGACGAGCCGGCAGCCATCGTGGATGCGTACGACTTCTCGGGGTTTCGGAAGGTGATCGATGTCGGCGGCGGGTCCGGGAACCTGCTCGGAACGATCCTCACGGCCAATCCAACCGTCCAGGGCACCCTGTTCGAGCGCCCGCAGGTGGTCCCCGATGCCGAGCGCAACCTCGCGGCGGCCGGCGTTGGAGATCGCTGCGAGATCGTGGGCGGCGACTTCCTAGAGTCGGTCCCTGGTGGCGGGGATCTGTACATCGTGTCTCACTGCATCCACAACTGGGACGAGGAAAGCTGCGTGCGCATCCTGGCGAACTGCCGCCGTGCGATGGCGCCGGGCGGGCGCCTGCTGATCGTGGAGGCCGTCGTCAGCCCCGATGACCAGCCGGACCCGGCGAAGATGCTTGACCTGGCAATGCTGCTGGTTCCTGGCGGCGAGGAGCGCAGCGAGGACGAGTATCGTGCCCTGCTGGAGAAGGCTGGCTTCCGGCCGACCCGGGTGGTCCCGACCCGCACGTCGGCCAGCCTGATCGAAGCGGTCCCAGCCTGACGATGAAGGAGCCTGGGAGGCAGATGCATTGACGCCCCCTCGATTGGATGAGGGCCGCCCGGCTTGCCGGGCGGCCCTCACGCTGTGCTTGAATCCAGAATGTTACGTGGCGGGTACCGACTCCAAGTGCTGCATGCACTGGGCTTCCCGCTTCTCGCAGGCGTCTGTATACAACAATAGCCGCGTCTGCTTGTGCAGCCATCCACAGTTTGTTATGAACCGCCCTCACGCCCCTCACGAGACCTCGGGGAGGTTCAGGCTGGTGTCGGCGTCACAGATTCTCGGCTCACCCGCCTCATGAACTTCCCATTGGAGCAGATCAATGAAGATCGTCGATCTCCGCTGGACCCACGTCGCCGTTCCGCTGCAAGCGCCACTCCGCAGCGCTGACGGTGTCGGGCCGGCCGCACTCCGCCGCACCATCCTCGAAATCGAGACCGACGACGGCCTGATCGGGCTGGGCGAGATCGGCCCGCGCGTGTCGTCCGACCGGCTGAACGCCGCGCGCGGCCTCGTCATCGGCCGGACGCCATATGAGCTTGAGCGGCTGCGGCTGGACATCCACGGCTTCCGCTTTTACCAGATGGAAACGGCGATCCTTGCCAGCGGCGTCGAGATGGCCTGCTTGGACATCCAGGGGAAGGCCGCCGGCCTGCCCGTCTCAGAACTACTCGGTGGGCGACTGCGCGACGCGGTGCCGGCGATCGCCTACATCTACCGGCGGCTCGCGGCTGAGGGCTACCCGGAGATCTCGACCACCGACCAGATTGTCCGTCACGTGCAGGATCTCGTCGCAGAGTCCGGGTACGAAACGATCAAGATGAAGGGCGGCGCGGCCCCGCCCGAGGACGACATTGAGGTTATGCGGGCGCTGCGGGACGCTCTGCCGCGCCACAAGCTACGCCTTGACCCGAACGGCGCGTGGACGGTTGCGACGTCGCTGCGGGTCGCGGCGCAGTTGCGCGATCTGGACATGGAGTGGCTGGAAGACCCCACTTTCGGCCTGGACGGCATGGCCGAGGTCACGGCGCGGTCGTCCATGGCGACGGCCACCAACATGTGCCTGGTGGATTTCCACGAGCTTGGCTCGGCGGTCCGGCGGCGCGCGGTGGACGTGATGCTGCTGGACATCTTCTTCCTGGGCGGCCTCCGGGCCACCCGCGAGATGGCGGTGGCCTGCGGGGCGTTCGGCATCGACATCGGCGTGCACAGCGGCGGGGCCGGCGGGGCTGAGCTTGGCGTGGCAACGGCAGCGATGCTGCACGTCGCCAGCACCCTGCCGACGCTCTGCTGCGCGATGGATTCGATGTACCATCAGTGGCGCGACGACGTGCTGACGGTGCCGTTCGAGTACAAGAACGGTGCGCTGGCCGTGCCGACCGGGCCGGGCCTGGGCGTCGAGATCGACCGTGAGAAACTGGCGCAGTACGCCGAAGCCGCACGCCAGGGTGGCGGGGGTGGCAAAAAGTCCGCTGACCCGAGCCGCCCCGGCTGGTTCCCGACCTACCCGGCGTACTGACGCACAGCACTGATAGGCACTGGTGCGGATGCACTTATGACGGGCACTTGTGAAGGGGAAAGCATCGTGGCGGACCTGCGGACGTATCCAGAAGGCACCCCTTTTCCAGGCACGATTGGCCGGACCGCCAGCCAGTCGTCTGCGGCCTGGCCAGTCGCACCGAAGGCCAGGGAGGGCGCCCCGAACGTCATGTTCATCCTGCTGGACGATGTCGGGTTCGCGCAGTTCGGCAGCTTCGGCGCGGACATCCGCACCCCGACATTCGACCGGCTCGCGGCGGGCGGCCTCCGTTACCGCGACTTCCACACCACGGCCATCTGCTCCCCCACCCGCTCGTGCCTGCTGACCGGCCGCAACCACCACTCGAATGGCGTTGGCATCATCCAGGAGATGGCGACCGGCTTCCCCGGCTACAACGGCAGCGTCCCGCGCGAGAACGGCTTCCTGTCGGAGACGCTCTTGCAGGAGGGGTACGCCACGTTCGCGGTCGGGAAGTGGCACCTGACGCTCGCCAGCGAGTACGCCTCCGGAGCGTCAAAGGCCCGGTGGCCCCTTTCGCGCGGGTTCGAGCGATACTACGGCTTCCTGGGCGGAAAGACGAGCCAATGGGCGCCCACCCTCGTCCACGACAGCCACTACATCGACCCGCCGAACGCGCTGGACGAGACCTACCACCTGAACGCCGACCTCGCAGATCGGGCCATCGAATTCGTGACTGACCTCCGAACGGTCTCGCCGGAAAAGCCGTTCTTCCTCTACTATTGCCTCGGGGCCGGCCACTCTCCGCACCACGTTGAGCAAGAGTGGATCGAGAAGTACCGCGGGCAGTTCGACAAGGGCTGGGACCGTTGGCGCGAAGAGGTCTACGCCCGTCAGCTTGCGTCGGGCATCATCCCGCCGGGGACGCAGCTTTCGCCGCGACCGGACTGGGTGCCGGCCTGGGACAGCCTCTCCGATGACGAGCAGCGACTATACGCGCGCCAGATGGAGGTGTACGCCGCCTTCCTGGAGCAGACGGACCACCATGTCGGGCGGGTAATCTCCTACCTGGAGGAGATTGGCGAACTCGACAACACGCTGATCTTCCTGACCTCCGACAACGGCGCAAGCTCCGAGGGCGGGCCGTACGGCTCGTTCAATGAGAACTTCTTCGCCAACCGGCTGGAGCCGACCGTGGAGAAGAACCTCGCGCACCTGGACGATTGGGGCAGCGTCCGCTCGTTCCCGAACTACTCCTGGGGCTGGGCCTGGGCTGGCAATACCCCCCTCAAGCGCTGGAAGCGGTACCTGCACCAGGGCGGCATGAGTGACGCGCTCATCGTGCACTGGCCAAAGGGCATCCAGGCACACGGCGAAGTGCGCGGCCAGTACGCCCACGTCGTGGATATCGTGCCGACCGTGCTGGAATCGCTCGGGCTGGACACCCCTGCCAGCCTCAACGGCGTTGCCCAGAAGCCCATCGAGGGTGTCAGCTTCGCGCACACGTTCGCGGAAGCGACCGCGCCGACGCGGAAGTCGGTCCAGTACTACGAGATGATCGGCTCTCGGGCGATCTGGAAGGACGGCTGGAAGGCGGTGGCCGAGCAGGAACAGGGACAGATGCTGACCGAGGCGATGCTGGACGCCCAGCAATGGGAGCTGTACCATGTGGCCGAGGACTTTTCGGAGGGTGTGAACCTCGCGGAGCAGCGCCCGGAGAAGTTGCAGGAGTTGATTGATCTCTGGTGGGCTGAGGCCGAGAAGTACAACGTCCTGCCGCTCGACTCACGGATGCAGGCGCGTATGGCAGAGCCGAAGCCGCTGGCGTCCCGCCCGTCCGGCCGCTACGTCTACTATCCTGGCGGTGCCCCGAGCTTCGAGTACACCGCCGTCAACGTCAAGAACCGCTCCCACACGATCACGGCGCACGTTGAGATCCCCGAGGGCGGTGCCGATGGCGTCCTGCTGGCGCACGGCTCCTGGTTCGCCGGCTACTCGCTGTACGTCCAAGATGGCCGCCTGCACTACGTCCACAACTACCTGGGCCTTGACGAGTACCGCGTCAGCGCTGACAGGCCGCTGCCGACTGGGTCGTCGGCCCTGCAATTTCGCTTCCGGAAGACTGGCGAACACCAGGGCATCGGGACGCTCGTCGTGAACGGCGAGCAGGTAGCCGAGGGCATGATCCCGCGCACGATCCCTGGTGTCATCGAGACATCCGGTGAAGGGCTCTGCTGCGGCTTCGACAGTGGCCTGCCGGTGACGGCGGCGTACCAGTCACCGTTCCGCTTCACCGGCACGATCAGTCGGGTCGTGGTGGAGGTGGCCGGCGTCGAAGAGGTTGACACGGAGACCCAGGTGCGCGCCGCGTTCACGGAGCAGTAGCCAGGCGGCGCGGGGCAGGATGCATGCGGCAACCTGCCCCGGCCGACGCACTCTGGGCGGCGTGGCTCGTGGGGCTAGAGGCGGTGCCGGTGTGCGTGCGCCACGATCAACTCGCCGTTCAGGCCCATGCCCTCGAACGCCGCCACGAAAACTGCAAGGTCGCCAGTGTCAGACGGGCGCTGCCAGCGGCCTGTCGGCCAGGCATCAAGCTTTGCCCGTGCGGAGGGGCCGCCTGGCTCACCCGGTGGGTCGCCGGCATGGTGGTGAAGGACGCCCTGCATTCCCTCCCAGACATTGCCGGGGTAGAGCGCGGTAATCGCGATCAGATCGTCGGCGAACAGCCGGGCGGAGGTCCGCGTCAGGTGATTGACGGCCGCTTTCGACGCACCGTAGGCCGCTTCGAGTGGTGCGACGTTGTCAGCGGCCGGTGAACTGACGTTCAGGATGGTGCCGCGCCGCCCGGTCGCTGGATCAGGCTCCTGACCGCGCATCTGCCGCACAGCCGCCTGAACGCCAACCAGCACGCTGCCGACGTTGACACGGAACACCTCTTCCCAGTCCGCAAGACTCGTATCGAGCAGCGGGGCGATGTGCATCCTGGCGGCGTTGTTGACCAGTAGATCGACGCGCCCATACTCGGCTGCCACGGCCGAGACAGCCTGCTGCACTTCGGTTGGGTCGGTTACGTCGAGGTGCCGTCCGTGTACCGCCCTGCCGTCGGAGCGTAACTCAGCGGCGAGTGCGTCGGCCCTGGCCCGGTCGCGGCTGGTGACGATGACGGCAGCCCCGGCAGCGGCGAGGCGGTCGGCGATGCCACGGCCGACCCCACCGGCCGCCCCGGTGACGATCACGATCTTCCCGCGTAACCGTGAGGCGCGGGCCTCGGTTACGGTCGCTTCAAGCGACACGCATCACGCTCCTTCATGCCGTGGCGATCGATAGCGGCGGTGCGCCACTGTGCCCCCGTCGTCGCATGCATGAGCGGGGGCACAGTGGCAGGAGTGGGGCGAAGCTATCCGTCGAGCCAGACCCCCCGCATCGACATGTTCGCTTCACCGTCGCTGGAGAAGCCCTGGACCCGCTTCCGCATCACATAGAACTCTGGGTTCGGGGCGAGCGGAATCACGAACGACTCGTCCTGAATGTACTCGATAAGCTTCTTGTACTTCGGCTTGCGTTCGTTCGTGTCATAGGACGATTCGGCGTCCTCCATCAACTTGCGATACTCGGGGGTGTCGAACTTCGTCATGCCCGTGCCTGCATGCCACGCAGCCGCGCCGCGGAACATCGTGCTTGGGTCCAGATTGGCACGTCCATAGGCATGCGTGGCCATCTGGAAGTCACCGCCGAGGTGCCGCGGGTCAAAGACGGCCGGCTCCACATCCTCGATCTTGACTCTGACGCCGATCTTCTCCAGATCCGCCGCGACGATCTGTGCGAGTTGGGCCAACTCCTTCTGACGGGCGGTCGCCGTCATGCAGGTGATCTCCAGCCCATTCGGGTATCCGGCCTTGGCGACCAACTCCTTCGCCTTTTCGAGGTTGAAGGTGTACGCCTTGTCAAGCTCTGAGAAGTGCGCCCATGAGTGTGCCGGGAACGGCTGCGATGTGGGGACGGACAGGCCGGCCAGGACCGTCCGCACGAAGCGCTCGCGGTCAACGGCCCAATTGACCGCCTGCCGCAACAGCTTGTTGTCGAATGGCGGCTTCTGGGACTGTAGCAGGAGGTCGTACATGACGCGGACCGGCGTCTGGAACACCTTGATGTTCGGGTTGTCCTTCAGGCGGGCCACTTCCTGGGTGGGGAGGCGCGCGACAACGTCAACAGCACCCGCTTCGAGGCTGGCGGCCATCGCCGACGCATCGCCGAAACTCTTGATCTCGATCTCGTCGAGGTGTGGGAGATCCTTGTCCCAGAAGTTTGCGTTCTTCTTCAGGACCGACCGCTCGCCGGGCTGCCAGTCGGTCCAGACAAATGGCCCGGTCCCGATGAGCTTCTTCTTCCAGTCCGTGTCGTTGATGACATCCTTGTCAACTACGAACTGCCGCGCGAGCAGGTCGAAGGCACCGGGGAACGGGCTGTTGAAGCGCCAGATGGCCGTGTACTTATCCGAAGCCTCGGTCTTGGTGACGAGATCGGCCTGGGGGCGGAATAGTGCACCGACCTTCGGATCCTTTGCCCGCTCAACCGAGAAGTTGAGGTCGTCGGCGGTAAACTCCCGTCCGGTGGAGAACTTGACGCCTTGCCGCAACTTGATGGTGAGCGACTTGCCGTCCTGCCCAAGCTGCCACGACTCGGCGAGGCTGGGGAGGGACTTGATCTCGTTGTCATAACGGATCGGCGTATCCCAGATCTGCTCAAGGAACGGGAAGGTCGTCGGGTGCTGGATGAACGGCTCAAAGTTGCTGGTGTCGCCAACATGGCCGACGATCAGCTTGCCGCCCTTCTTGACCGCCCCAGCAGCAGCTGGCTTGGCGGCCTCGGCCGGCTTCGCGGAAGCAGCGGGAGCCTGGGTCGCGGCGGGGGCTGCGGGCTTCGCTGCCTCGGTGGGCTTGGCTGCAGTCGCCGCGCCACCGCTCTCGCCCGGCTTGATTGCCGCCGCGACCGGCTGGGTTGCCGTGGGCGCGGCGGGCTTGGCAGCCTCGGCCGGCTTGGCCGGTTCGGCGGGCTTCGCAGGGGCAGCCGGTGCCGGGCCGGGGCCGCACGCCCCCAGCAACGAGGCGGCGACTCCGCCCAACGACAGTTGGATGACGGCGCGACGGGAGAGACGACGGTGTCTTGCCAGGTCCATGGGAACGCTCCTCACCTCAGGCGGCGTTGATTCGACGTGGATCGAGCGCCTGCCGGAGCGCATCCGACAGGTAGTTGAGGCCAACCAGCAGCGCAGCCAGGGCAACACCGGGGAAGATGCCGAACCACGGCGCCTGGCGGAGATAGGCACGGCTGTCGTTCAGCATGCTGCCCCACGACGGGTCCGGCGCCTGCTGGCCGAGTCCGATGAACGACAGCGCGGCCTCCAGCAGCACCGCGAACCCCATCGACAGGCTCAACTGCACCAGGATCGGCGCGAGGCAGTTCGGGAAGAGGTGCATGGCGATGATGCGGGTGTCGCGTGCCCCAACGCAACGCGATGCCAGCACGTAGTCCCGTTCGCGCTCCCGCAGGACACAGGCACGCGTCAACCGGGAAAACTCGGGGATGTTGACGATGGCGAGGGCGATGGCGGCGTTGATGGCACCTGGTCCGAGGACGGTCACCACCGCGATGCCGGTCAGGATGCCGGGGAACGCCAGTAAGGCGTCCCAGAGCCGCATGATCACGGCGTCGATCCAGCCGCCGAAAAAGCCGGCCATCAGGCCAGTTGGGATGCCGACGCCAGCGCCGATCACGACTGCGACGATACCGACGAGCAGCGAGACGCGCGAACCCCAGATGATGCGGCTGAAGATGTCCCGGCCAAGCTCGTCGGTGCCAAGCAAGAAACGTGCGTTCGGCGGCTGCAGCTCGAGCCGGTCGTGCTGGACGTTCGGATGGTACGGCGCCAGCAGGGGCGCCAGGACGGCCACCAACACCAGTATGAGCAGGATGCCCAGCCCGAACGCGCCCATCGGGTTGCGGAGGGTAAGCACCATCGAGAGGCCTAGCGGATTGCGCGGGCGCTTCCAGGTAGCGCGTGCCCGGTTCACGAACGACGGTGCGGCGACCGACGCGGGGGCGGTCATGTCGGCCATCAGCGACCCACTCCGCGCGACAGTCTGATCCGAGGATCGAGCAGGCCATACGTGAGGTCCGTGAGCAGGTTGACAACGACGAACGAGAGCACAAGCAGCAAGAGCACCCCCTGTACGGTGGTGTAGTCGCGGTTGCCGATGCTCTGGAGCACGAGCCGACCGACACCCGGCCAGGCAAAGACTGATTCGACGACGATGGCGCCGCCGAGCAGCCGTCCGAACTGGATGCCAAGGACCGTCGCAATCGGTACCAGTGCGCTCCTGAGCACGTGGCGACGCACGATCGTCCATTCGCGAAGACCCTTGGCACGAGCCGTCCGTACGAAGTCCTCGTGCATGACCTCCAGCATTGACGACTTGACGAACCTGGAGAGCACCGCCGACTGGTTGAGTGCGAGCGTCACCGCCGGGAGCAGCAGGAATTTCCAGGCCGTGCCGGGGTCGTTCGAGAAGTCACCGCGCCCGCTCGGCGGCAGCCAGCCGAGGAACAGCCCGAACAGCAGAATCATCAAGATGCCGAGCCAGAAGTTTGGGACGGCGATGGCGAAGGCATTGAACGACGAGATCAGCCAGTCCGCCGGCGAGCGGTCGCGCACGGCGGCGATGACTCCCGTCGGGATTGACACCAGCAAGGCCAGGATGAGCCCCGCCGCCGCAAGCTCAAGCGTGGCCGGGATCCGCTGGGCGATCTGTTCGGCCACGGGTAGTTTGTTGGTGTACGACCGCCCGAGATCGCCCCGCAGGATGCGCCCGAGCCATTGTGCATACTGCACGGGCAGCGGCTGGTTGAGGCCAAGCTCCTCGCGGATCGCAGCGATGGTGTCGGGTCGGGCGTCAGACCCGGCAATGGTGATGGCCGGATCACCCGGTACGAGATGCAGCACCAGGAAGACGACGATGGTCGAGAGAAAGATGACCGGGATCGCTTGCAGCAGCCGCCGAAGCGTGAATGCCAACATCGACTGTGCTCCTCAGCGGCCCGCGTGCAGTTCGATGTCGGCAAGTTCTTCGTAGATAGTCGCGATGGCCGCCGAATCCCATCGCCCGCGCCCCTTGGCGCGCGCCGCCGAACGTAGCTGCTGGACCACCGCCGCCACCGGCACCGCCGCCCCGACTTCGTCGGCAAGCTCCAGAGCGAGGCGGGTGTCCTTGTGAAGCAGGTCGAGCGCGAAGTGGGCGGGCTGAAAGGCGCGGGTCAGAACCGTCGGCTTGATCGTCGCGTCGATGGAACCGTTCTTGGCGTTGCTCAGGCCGAAGACGGTCAACATCGTGTCGGTGCTGATGCCGGCTTTCGCCCCAAGCACCATAGCTTCGAGGGTGGCGGCCATCACCACGCCGGCGAGCATGTTGTTGACGACCTTCATTGACGCGCCGGCCCCGTTCGGGCCGCAGTGCACGATGTCGATGGCCAGCGTCTCGAAGACGGGTCGGCACGCTTCGAGATCCTCGGCCGCCCCGCCGACCATCAGCCCGAGGGTGCCCTGTTCAGCCTGCGGTACGGACCGCATCATGCACGCGTCCAGCACGCGGACGCCGCGCTTGCGTCCCTCTTCGGCCAGATGCAGGCTGACCTTCGGATGGACGGTGCTGAAGTCGGCGTACAGCATCCCTTCGCGCGCGGAACTGAAGACACCGTCCTCGCCTAGCACCACGCCCTCGACATCCGGCCCGTCCGGCACCACCGTGATCACGAGGTCGGCGTGCATGGCGACCTCAGCCGGGCGGCTGCACGCCCGCGCGCCATCCGCGACAAGGGGTTCCATGGCGGCCGGGTTGATGTCGTAGACGGCCACCTCATAGCGGCCTGACTGCAGGATGCGCCGAGCGATCCGGCTGCCCATGTTACCGAGACCGATCACACCAACGTGCTTCACGGGGGGTTCTCCCAGACAGGTAGTGACGGCCAGCCGCCTGAATACTGCCGTCCATGCCGTGTCACCCACGCGGCGGACACGGATATACGACTGCCCAGGCGGACAAGACGTCTCAAGGTTCGCGGCGTTGCTGTTGTCAGCGCTTCACTGCGCGGCTAGATAGACTGTCGTGGCCCACTGGTGTGGGTCTGTCAGGCAAACATCATGCGTAGACGGGTTCACCCCGACGACGCATGATGTTTGCCCAGGTTCGATGCAGGTGCTGGGTCGATCCGGCGGCAGTATATCGGCACCCTCGAATACCGTCAACGTTCGGATGCACACCGCTGTATGGTGTGGTGTTGATGACGTGGCGTGACAGCCACCGGCTGCCAGAAACGACCGTGTTGATCTGACGGCTTTCAGCCACCAGCCTTCACCTGGATACTCCTCGAAACACCAGGCCCGCATGGTCGGGCGGAGTGCGGTGTTTGCGAGCAATGGGAATGGCCCAGCCACCGTGGCTGGGCCATCTTGGTGCGGGTCAATGCCGATCAACTGGACCGGCGACTGTGTCTACGTCGCGGCGACGGTCTCCGGCTGCGGCATGTGGATCATCTTCCACTTCTCAAACGCGTCTGTAGAGAACAACAACCGCGTCTTTTCGCCAGTCGGGTCCAATGCTAGATTGGCGAACGGGCGGCACGCGGAAACAGTCGCACAGCGTTCTCCCACATGATGGCCCGCTCTTCTTCCGCTGAGAGGTCAGCCTCCTGGTAGTGTCCGAGGACGTAGCCGGGGTCAATGAGCGGGAAGTCGCTGCCGAAGAGGACCCGCTCCTTGCCCGCGATGTCGATGGCCGTGCGGACGGCGCCCCGCCACGGAAACGTCGTCGCGAACTCCAGATAGAGGTTGTCGGCCTGCGCCGCCGCCTCGAACGCCGCCACGTCCGGGCGGCTTGGGCCGGCGTGCGCGATGATGATCGGGAGGGTTGGATGCGCGCGCGCAATCTCGAGGATGGCGCGTGCGTAGTCCGGCCCATCGTTGTGGATCAGCACCGGCTTGCCGTACGGCGAGATGTGGTCGAAGAGGGCGCGGATGTCTTCTGAGCCGGTCGGCCGGCCGGAGAGGCGCGGGTGCAGTTTCACACCTACGAAGCGGTCATTTCGGAAGCAGCGAGCAAGCTCCGCAGCGGCGCCCTCCACGTCGTGTGGGTCGAGGACGACGTAGCCCAGCAGCGACGGCTGCTCCGTGATGGCCCGAGCGACCTCGTCGTTCCCTTCGGCTACGTCGTAGCTCAGGGCCAGTACGGACGACACCACCATCCGCTCGACGTGGTAGCGCCGCAGGCGCGCCGCCGTCTCGGCCGCGCTCAGTTCCGGCAGGCTCATCTTGAAGCGGCCCAGGTGACCGTGCACGTCGAAGACGCGCTCCGGGAGGCGCGGCGGCGAGGCTTTCCGGCCCAGCTCGCCCCCGACAGCACCGCTCGCCCGGAGCAGGCGCAGTGCGTTGCCGCCGAAGATGGCGGTGCGCTCATCATCGGCCAAGTCGGCCAGCCACACGTTGTTGAGCGCGCTCGCCAGCGGCTTCGCCGGCGTGCCGGACCCGAACACGACGCGCTTCACGTCTACCCGCTTCGCCAGGTGCGCGAGCGCCCCATGCGTGCCGAGCCGATGCGTCTCCGCGTACAGGTGCGGGAACTGCCGCATCGCCTCGACGCAGTCGCCGACCTGGAAGTAGTGGACGCCGAGGGCTACCACCGGTGCACCGAGGTCCGCCGTAGCGACGGCAAGCCGACCAATGCTCCCCCAGCCGCCGGCGACCACGGACACAACGGCTCCGGCGTCCCCGAGTCGGCGGACGATGCGGCGGAAGGCCAACGACTCGACCTCCCAGTCCTGCAGTTCTGGGTAGAAGCGGAACAGGCGCAGGCCGCGCGCGAGGCACCGTTCCACCTCGTCGTCCCCGTCCACCTGCTTCGGATTGACGATGCCGACCGGCAGCAGGCCGGGATGTTCGCGGGCGGCGGCGATGGTCTCGTCGTTACCGGCCACGTGGTCGTAGTAGACGCCGCGCTGCGAGGCGGCGGTCACGGCGGCGATGCCGTACCGCCCCGCCTCTGCGAGCAGCGCGGACAGCGGCTGCGGCCGGCCCCCGTGGGGCGTCCGGCCGAAGCTGCCGTGAAGGTCGATGACATGCACGGGTAGGCCACTCCAGTCCGAGAACGGGGTGCGCTGGCCTCGCATGAGCGGGCGCACGAGATGCCGAGGGCGGCTCGGGTGTCTGTTGCTCTAGGCGGCCGCCATCTCCGACAAGACAAGGTCGATACGGGCGAGGGCGTCGTCGAGGTCCGCCAGGGTGTGCGCTGCGGAGATGCCCTGGTGCCCCAGCCCCCGCCCGCCGTAGCTGAGGAACACGCCGCGCTCAATGCAGCCCTGCACGAAGCGGCGGGCCAGCCGCTCGTCGCAGCGCAGGGCGTCCTGGTAGTCCCAGATCGGCCCCGCAGCCCCCCAGTAGATCGCGAATCGCCCCCCGACCCCCTGGACGTGGCCCGGCAGTCCGTGCTTCGTGAAGAGGGCATCCAGCCCCGCGTAGAAGTGCTCGCAGCGTGCGAGCAGCCCATCGTAGAAGCCGGGCTGCGACAGTGCATCAAGGGTCGCCAGCGCCGCCAG
The DNA here is from genome assembly GCA_038318015.1 of Chloroflexota bacterium. Classification (GTDB taxonomy): domain Bacteria; phylum Chloroflexota; class UBA6077; order UBA6077; family JACCZL01; genus JADZEM01. Next base: position 18,644 of record JBBQBU010000029.1, read on the forward strand.
GACCGGGATCAAGTGGCCGGTGTAGGTGCCGGAATGCAGCGCCTTACCGGCCGGCCCCAGTTCGTGCATCAGGTCGGCTCGCCCAACGATCGCGGCGATGGGCAGGCCGTTCGCCAGCGCCTTCGCCGTCGTGGAGAGGTCCGGCACGACGGCGTAGTGCTCCTGCGCCCCGCCCGGCGCCATCCGGAATGAGGTCAGTACTTCGTCGAAGATCAGCACGGCGCCGTGCCGAGTGGCGAGGTCACGGAGGTGCTGGAGGAAGCCGGGCCTCGGCGGGATGCAGCCGGCATTGTAGTTCACCGGTTCGCAGATGATCGCGGCGATCTCGTGGCCACGCTCCGCCATCGCCTGCTCGATCGCTGCAGGATCGTTCCACGGCACCACCACCACGAGGTCGGCCAATTGGGGTGGCACACCGCTGGAGTCCGAGATCGGCGGGATGTATGGGTAGCTCGGCAGTTCGTCGCGCTGGGCACCCCGTGCGTTCCAGGTTGCATAGTCGTGCAGGCCGTGGTAGTGGCCCTCGAATTTCAGCACCACCTGCCGCCCGGTGGCCGAACGCGCGATCCGCAGGGCGAACTGGGTCGCCTCACCACCGGTATTCGCCAGCCGGACGAACTCGGCGCATGGGATCAGGCGCTGGAGCGCCTCTGCGAGCAGCGTCTGATGCTCCGTCTCGTAGCCACAGATGACGCCGCGCCGTAGCGCCTCCTCGACGGCGGCGCGGACGGCGGGGTCGTTGTGGCCCAGAAACGTCGCCCCGAATGACAGCACGAAGTCCAAGTACTCGCGGCCGTCCACGTCCCAGATGCGCGGGCCGTCGCCCCGTTCCAGGAACAACGGTCGCCCCAGGACACCGTGGAGCCGCGCTGACGCCGAGACACCCGACACGAGCGACTTGCTGGCCCGCTCGAACAGTTGTGCGCTGCGCGCCGGCTCAGTAAGCGTCGTCTGAATCGCCGTCACGAAACCTCCATGGTGCGTGGGCTGTACTGATCGACGTGCGGCACCAACTCGCCGCCGCACGTGGGGTTCCTGGACATGTCGGTATCAGCCCTTGAAGAAGAATGTCGCGGGATGCGACGAGCCAGGGGTGCGTGCATGTTGGGCATTCACCTGCCGGTCGGGCACATTGCCCATGGTGTTCTTGACGATGCGGACGCCCATGAACGACGGCGACTGCCCGACCAGCCCGATGGTCCACTGTTCCTCGACGGCGAGCCGCCAGATTTCCTGCGCTGCCTTTGTCTGGTCCTCCGGCTTCAGCGTTGGGGCCTGGCGGATCAGGTCTTGCGTTCGTTTCAGTTCCGAGGGCGGCTCTTTCCCGTCGCGCCCGGCCGTGGCGTACCAGCGCGCGAAGAGCGGCCCCATGAACGCCTCCGTCGGTTCGACCGGGATGACGTGGCGCGGGTAGAGGAAGATCAGCTCGGAGCCGTCGTTCGAGCCCATGTAGAGGTGATGCTCGTTCGCCTCGATGCGCGCGCGCGACAGGCTCCGCTCGACCTCCTTCACGTCGGCCTGGATGCCGATCTGCCGCCATTGCGAACGAATCATGTCGGCGATCTGGGTGTACGGCATGAACGCCCCGCCGGCGGTCATGAGTTCCAGGCGTAGGCGCTGGCCATTGTCGGTGCGGACTCGATACCCCTCGCCGTCCTTCTTGCTCAGGCCGAGCTTGTCCAGCAGGTCGTTCGCCTGCTTCACGTCCAGCACCGCCCATTTCTTGCGGTACTCCGGCCCAGGGCTCTGGGGCATGCTCTCCGAGGGTGCGATGGACCCCGGGGTGCCGACGCCCAACCAGAACGTCTCGTTCAATTGGTCGCGGTCGATGCCGAGCGCGAGGGCGTGGCGGAAGTCCTTGTTGGTGAGCCACGTCGCGAGTGCGGGGTCGGCAGCGTAACTCATGTTGACGTGGATCGCGGCGTCCGACCCGTTCAGGGCCGGGTCCAGCCGCACCTTGTAGTTGCCGCGCTGCTGGTTCTCCAGGAAGACCGGCAGTTTCCCCATGTCGGTGTGGCGCTCCTGCTCGTCGTACTCGCCCGCGATGGCCCGCAGGTTGACGACCTCCAGGTTCTCGGCCAGCGTCATCTGGATCTTGTCGATGTACGGGAGTTGGTTGCCCTCGGTGTCAACCGCCCAGTAGTAGGGGTTCCGTTCGAGCGTCCAGGTCGACGTGCGGGCCGGCGTGACGGTACGCCACGGTGTCAGGACCGGCAGGTCCGTGTTGATCTCCCAGGATGCCATCGACTTGTACAGGTTGACCCAGTTGTCGAAGCCGAGTTCCTTGACCTTCTTGTCCAGCTCTTCCTTCGGGGTGTACTTGGGGAGGAACTGCTTCAGGTAGTGCGCCGGCGCATACGCACCCATGCCGCGTCGGCCCCGAAGCGCCAGCCCGCCGCCGATCTGACTTGCGCTGGCTAGTTGATCGACGAACAGGTAGTTCGGCTCCGGGAATTCAAACGCCACGGTGGTGTCATCGAGTTTCCGCATCGTCGCCGACTTGCCGTTGATGACCAGTTCCGGCTCTTGCCCCGGCACCAATTCTTTGTTCTGATACAGGTCTTCCCACCAGAAGACGAAGTCGTTGGCGGTGAATGGCTGGCCGTCGGACCATTTCATGCCCTTCCGCAACGAGAGCGTGATGGTCTTGCCGTCCTCGCTCACCTTCCACTCGCGGGCGACCGAGGGCATTACCTTCGTACCGGTGTAGTCCCAGAACAGCAGTTTGTCGGTCGAGACGATCCGACAGCCGTTCTCGAAGTCGGCTGGGCCGGTGAAGCCTCGTCGCCAGGTGCCGCCGTACCTGCCAGTCTCCTGCACAGGCTTGAGGACGAGCGGCTCCTGTGACACCCGCTGCTCCACGGGCGGGAGCGTGCCAGACTTCACCTGCTCGGCGAGCGCCGGTGCTTCCTTGAACGTCTTCGGCATCTGGGCAGCGTCAAGGATGACGGTCGGACCCTCGATCTTGCCGATGAGGTTCGCGCCGAGCTTCGGCTCGGCCGGCCTGGCGGCAGAAGCCGCGGCCGGTGACGGGGCCGCTGCCTGCGCGGCCGGAGAGGCCGTCGCCTGGGCAACAGGCGGGGCCGTGACCGACGGAGATGCCGCCACGGTCGTCGGGGCGACCGGCTTGGGCGGTTCGGTCGCCCTGGCGGCTGGTTGCGTTTCGGGGTTCGTCGCCGCCGGCTGCGGTTGGCAGGCCGCCATCAGGCCCATTCCCGCCACGAGACCGGCGCGGCGCAGCAGATCCCGCCGCCCAATGATCCCCCGAATCTGTCGCGCATCC
>JBBQBU010000030.1:0-21804 GCA_038318015.1 Chloroflexota bacterium
TGTACTCGCCGGCCGAGCCGGCAATCTGGCTGTCGGCGGTGTCGAGCGCCACCGAGAACCCGAGGCCGAACCCGTTGCCGGCGAACGACGACTGGTACCGCCCGGTGAACGACGCGTCATAGATCGTCTGGTCGTCGGTCAGGTGGTTGCGGGTCATCAGCTCCAGCGTCTTGCGGCCGAGGATTCGGACGCTGTCCACGGTGCCCTTCCCGAGCAGCATCTTGCAGAAGCGCAGGTAGTCGCCGGCTGTGGACACCAGCCCGCTGCCGCCTGAGGGGAGTGTCGGTTCCTGTACGAACGGCAGACCGTCCCAGTCCGGCGCGACCTCGATGCCGCCGCTGGCTGCCGGCCGGTAGTTGGTGGCGAAGCGATCAAGCTGCTGCGGGCGCACCCAGAAGCCGGTGTCGGGCATGCCGAGCGGCGCAAAGATGTGTTCCTGCAAGTAAGCGTCGAGCCGCTGCCCGCTGATGACCTCGACGAGGTGGCCCACCACGTCGGTCGAGATCGAGTACAGCCAGGCGGTGCCCGGCGAGAACTCCAGCGGCAGCGTGGCGAGGTGGTCCACCATCGCTTGTAGCGTCGGCACGTCCGGCCCGCCAATCCCAAGCTCGCGGTAGGCGGCATCGACGTTGGTGTGCATCGTGTGGCCGTAGGTCAGGCCAGATTGGTGCGACAGCAGGTCGCGCACGGTCATGTGCCGGTCGCAGGGGACCGTCTGGAAGTTCGGGTAGCTGCCGGTCTCGTAGACGCGCAGATGTTCCCAGGATGGGATGAATGTGTAGACCGGATCATCAAGCTGGACGAGGCCGCGCTCGAACAACTGCATCAGGGCCACAGACACAATCGGCTTGGTCATCGAGTAGATGCGATAGATGGTGTCGTCGCTGACCGGGCGGGCGGCCTCGCGGTCCATCATGCCCTGGGCGCTCCAGTGGACCGTCTCGCCGCGATACTGCACCACCGTCAGCGTGCCCGGCAGTTTGCCGGCGGCGATGTACCGCTGGAGATGCTCGTCCAGGTACCTCAGGTTGCGCGCTGACACATCGCTCGTTGCACCACGGGTCATCGAAGCGGTCATAGAACGACACCTCCATCGTGATTAGGTTTCCAAGTCTAGCAGGGGCCGCGCGAGCCGATGGGGCGGGGGGCGATGTGTCGCGTCTCTGCACTGGTGTGCGTGTCTCGACGATGGCAGGCTGTCTCTTCATCACCACGCGCGATCCGGTGCTGAGCCGTGGCCCACGGTTCAGCGGACCAGGGTTGCCGGGTGGCGCGGCCCTTCGCTATGGTCCCCCGTATGCAGCAAACACTTGTCCTCATCAAGCCGGACGGCGTCCAGCGCGGGCTGGTCGGTCCGATCCTCACGCGCTTCGAGTCGCGTGGCCTCAAGATCGTTGGTTTGAAGCTGATCCAGGTGCCGCAGGCGCTGGCTGAAAAGCACTACGCCGAGCACGAAGGTAAGGGGTTCTACCCCGGCCTCATCAAGTACATCACGTCGGGGCCGGTCGTGGCGATGGTACTGGAAGGCAACAACGCCATCGTCGCCGTGCGGAAGACCGTTGGCGTGACGAAGGCGTTCGAGGCCGAGCCAGGCTCGATCCGCGGCGACTACGCCCTCGAAGTCGGCCGGAACCTCGTGCACGCGTCGGATGCGCCGGAGACGGGCGAGCGCGAAGTCGCCCTGTGGTTCAGCGCCGACGAGCTCTCGTCGTGGGGCCGCGACACCGACCGCTGGATCTTCGAGTAAGGCTGACCCCACCCGACGAGAGCGTCGGTACGTGTGAGGCCGAAACTGGCTGTAGCGGGGCGGGCGCTGAAGGGGCACCCGCCCCGCTTGTGTGTCTCATCCGACGACCATCTACGTTGCAGACAATGATGCTGGTCCAGCATCGCGGTCCAGGTGTGCGTTGCCCCAGAACTGCCATCCCGAGTGGAACGAGCCTCCGAAGGATCTCACGCTGACGGAATCGCAAGCGTGAGATCCTTCGGAGGCTCAGGATGACATGACAGATGACGGCATCCTCCTACCGCCGGGTGGGCAGTTCCGAGGAGCGACAGCATGTCGTGATCGATGGCGGCAGTTTCAATGAGGGTCTTCCTCGCCGCGCGTCGCTGTCTGCTGTAGCATCCTCGGGCAACGGCGAGCAGGTGGCTGCGACTCGGCGCATTGGCCGCCCTCCCGACCAGCCGCAGGAGGCAGACGGTCATGGTCATCGTCCCAGAGAGTCCCGTTGCCACAACGCACCCGCTCGATCCGCTCAGCGCCGCCGAGATCACCGAAGCCGTCAGCATTGTTCGAGGAGGCGGACGGGCCGGACGCGCACTCGGGCCGCGTACCCGCTTCGCCAGCGTCTCTCTGCACGAGCCGACCCGCACCGAGTTGCGGGCGTACCGGCAGGGTGCGTCGCTGGACCGATTCGCCGAGATCGTGCTGCTCGACAACGACACGGCCCAGACATCCGAGGCGCTGGTGTCGCTGACCAGCAAGGCCGTCACCAGTTGGCGCGACGTCCCGAAGGTGCAGCCGCCGGTGATGCTTGATGAGTTCTACGAGTGCGAGATGGCTGTCAAGGCGAACGCCGAGTGGCAGGCCGCCGTCAGCAAGCGCGGCGTCACCGACTACGACCTCTGCATGGTCGATCCGTGGTCGAACGGCAACTATGGCTTCCCGGAGGACAGCGAGCGCCGGCTGGTGCGTGCCCTGACCTGGGTCCGGACCAGCCCGCTCGACAACGGCTACGCGCGGCCCATCGAGAACATGGTGACGGTGGTGGACCTGAACACCATGCAGGTGGTCCGGGTGGAGGACGGCGCGGTGGTGCCGCTGCCGCCGACCGACGCCAACTACACCGAGGATGCGGCCGGCCCGGTCCGCACAGACCTCAAGCCCATTGAGATCACACAGCCCGAAGGCCCGAGTTTCACGCTGGACGGCAACCTGCTCCAGTGGCAGAAGTGGCGCGTGCGCGTCGGGTTCAACAGCCGCGAGGGGCTGGTGCTGTACGGCATCACCTACCAGGACGGCGACCGCGAGCGGTCGGTGCTGGAGCGCGCCTCGCTGTGCGACATGGTGGTGCCGTACGGTGACCCCCGCCCGCACTACAACCGCCGCAACGCCTTCGACGTGGGTGAGTACGGCGTCGGGGTATTCGCCAACTCGCTAGCGCTCGGCTGCGACTGTCTGGGCGAGATCCGGTACCTGGACGCCTGCCTGAACGACAGCCAGGGGCGGCCCGTGCCGATTGCCAACGCCATCTGCATCCACGAGGAGGACACCGGCATCCTCTGGAAGCACTTTGACATCCGCACCGGCGAGACGGAGGTGCGGCGCTCGCGGCGGCTGGTGGTGTCGTTCATCGCGACGGTGGGCAACTACGAGTATGGGTTCTACTGGTATTTCTACCAGGATGGCACCGTGCAGCTTGAGATCAAGATGACCGGCGTCGTCACCAACGGGTCGGTGCACCTGGGCGAGCCGGCCGCACCGTGGGGCGCGCTCGTTGCGCCGGGCGTCTACGCCCCGATCCACCAGCACTTCTTCAACGTGCGGCTCGATGTGGCGGTTGATGGCCCGACCAACACCGTCGAAGAGGTCCACACCGCCATGGACCCGCCCGGCGCCGACAACCCACTCAAGAACTCCTTCCGCGAGGTCAGCGCGCCGCTGACGCGCGAGTCGGAGGCGCAGCGCCTCATCGACCCGCTCAGCGCCCGTTACTGGAAGATCACCAACCCCGGCCGCCCGAACGCCTTCGGGAAGCCGACTGCCTACCGCCTGATGCCGGGCGACAACGTGCTGCCGTTCGCCGCGCCGGACTCCCCGATCATGCAACGGGCGGCGTTCATGGGCAAGCACGTCTGGGTGACGCAGTACGACCCGACCGAGCGGTACGCCACCGGCGAGTACCCGAACCAGCATCCCGGCGGTGCGGGCCTGCCGGCCTACGTCGCGCAGGACCGCCCGTTAGAGAACGAGGAGCTGGTCGTCTGGTACTCGTTCGGGGCGCACCATATGCCGCGCCCGGAGGACTGGCCGGTGATGCCGGTCACGTCCATTGGGTTCATGCTGCGCCCGTCCGGCTTCTTCGACAAGAGCCCGGCGCTGGACGTGCCCCGGCCGGTCTCCACGCACTGCGCCGCCGCGCGCAGCCCGGCTACTACCAACGGCAGCACTGGGACTAACGGTACGGCCTGCCACGGCTGACAAGCCTCCTGCCAGGCCCGCTACATCCTGAACGTTCGTGCGCGAGCAGTCGCATTGTGACGCGCGGAACGGCGCGGCTGCTCGCATTGGTGGGACAATAGATATGTACGCCGTCCAACTCAGGAAGCTGGGGGCGGAGGTGCTGCCATGTCACCCCGACGCGCACGCATCGCTACATGCAACGCCCGAACGCTGCGGTCACTGGTTCCGCTCTTTACTGCCACCTTCGTAGCGCTTCTCGTCTTGTTCGCCAGCAATGGCCTGTCCACGGCCCGCGCACAGGACGCCGCCATCGCGCCCTGGCAGCCAACGGGGCTGACCGCGCCGGCCGAGCGGCTCTTCACGCCGACGAGCGGGGCACTGTTCGCCCGCAGCGGGGGAGGGCTGGTGCGGAGCGACGCCGCCGGCACGATCTGGAAGCCGATCGCGCTGCCGGCGGTCCCCCCGATGCCGGGATTGCCGCCCGGCACGACGGGTGCCGTTGAGGTGGACCCGACGAACCACGCCATCATCTACCGGGCTACTGCCGACGGCCTGTACAAGACCAGCGACGACGCGCAGACCTGGACACTGATCCTGCCGACCATGGCGGAAGCGCCCTGGTTCCATGCGCTGGCCATCAGCCCGGCCAACAACGCCCGGCTATACGTCGCGGTAAGCCACCCCGAGGAGCGCCGCTTGCTACTCCTCCGCAGCGACGATGGCGGGGCCACCTGGGCGACGATACACCGCGCCGAGGTACCCCGTCAGGTAGCGTGCACGTGGGGTGTCCCGCTGCTCCAGGCACCCCCGACCGACCCCGACCGCATCTTCATGGGTGCGGCCTGCTCGCGCAACGCCCAGCAAGCGACGCTCCAGGGCAGCCGTGACGGCGGCGCGACCTGGACCGACCTGTACACGCCGAAACTCGCCGAGCCGCGAGGGCTCGTCGTCGGCGGCGCAACGGCACCGGGGCGGCTGGTGATGGCGCTGAACAAGGATCCGCGCGGCGGCGGCTCGCTGGTGGCCCGCAGCGACGACGACGGCGCGTCCTGGACGACCACCCTGGAGTTCACGGGCGGCGGCGGCATGTCCGGCGGTGGCCCGGACGTGAACGTCGTCAGTCTGGCCGCCGATCCGACCAATCCCGACCGGATGCTGCTCGGCTTGTCCTCGACGACCGGTGCCTGGACAGCGCCTGCGCCACTCCACGCCAGCATGGACGGCGGCCTGACCTGGACACCGTCGCCAACGCCTGACCTTGGGGCCATCGCTGACGTGGCGTATGGCATTGACGGCCGGATGGTGTTCCTGGCAACCGACAGCGGCGTCTGGCGCGCCGCAGCCCCGTAGCTTCAGGCCGTAGTTTCCAAAGGAGCAGCCTGCCCACGTGCCCCACCGGCCTGTCTGCTCCGGCGAGACGCCGGAGCAGACGGCACAGCGACCGAGTTGTCAACCTCCGTTAGTTGGCGCGGCTCACGTACCCGCTGTCTGCGCGGGGGGCCGGTGCCCAGTCGTCGGCGCGACGGCGCGGCACGTGTGCCCCTTCCTCGTCCTGGTCGTCCAGGTACTCGCCGTCGCCAACCTCGGCGTGGAAGCGGGCCACCAACTCCTGCAACTGCTCGGAGGTCCGGGCCAACTCCTCGACCTGGCTCGCGACCACGACCCCGTCTGGTTCCCCAACCATCGCCTGCACGACTTCTTGTCTGAACAACGACAGAACATTGCGTCGGGGCCGCCATGTTCGCGCACTCACGCGAAGAAAGCGTGGCCTCCTGAACTCTGCTGCAATGGGTGTCCGGGCGCGGGCGGCTACGCCTGGTCAGGCTGTGTGGCCGCAGCGCGGGGGCGTCACGCGTTGGCATGGGGACATGGCCGCTGCCGTGCTGCCTGCTATCCTCTGCCCACCTCGCTGTGCGTCTGGTGGTGAAGATGGCACCGTATCTGCCGATTCTCGCGATTTCCCTGGGGGGCATCCTGGGGGCGAATACCCGCTACTTCCTGACGCTGTACATCGCCGAGCGGTTCGGCAACGCGTTCCCCTACGGGACGCTGCTCATCAACGTCAGCGGCAGCCTCATCATCGGCTTCTTCCTGACGCTCGTCACCGAGCGCCTGACGGTTGACCCGCTCTGGCGGCTCTTCTTCGCAACGGGCTTCCTGGGGGCGTACACGACCTTCTCCAGCTACACGTTCGAGGCCGCCCAGTTGGTCCGCGAAGGCACCTACGGGCTGGCGCTGCTGTACCTGTTCGGCAGCGTGGTGGCGGGCATGGTCGGCGTGTTCGCAGGGATTCTCGCGGCGGAGCGCATCTAGCCGGGCACGATCCCGAGAGTTGCACCGTTCTCCGGAGGCATCGGCGCGTTATAAACGAGGGTTGACGCACCAAGACCGCAGCGCACACGGGTGACACCGTGGGCGCTGACGCCGGCTGAGCGCACCCCTGGCACGCCAGACCGCGCAGCGCTGCCGACGAGAACAACGGAGCAGCATGGCAGGACAGCCAATCGGGGTGGCGGGGGCGACGGCAGCGACCACGGGCACGGCAACGGGCGCAGAATCCCCAGGCGACGGCACGCGCGCCGCCGCCAGCGAACGTCCGGCGGAACCGACGCACGCACAGACCTGGACCACCAGGTTTCCGGGCCTCGCGCCGTTCGAGTCACAGGCGTACCGGTACCTCTGGATCGGGGCGTCGCTGACGATGACCGGCAACTTCATGCAGATGGTTGCCACCGGCTGGCTGATCTACGACTTGACCGACTCGCCGACCTGGCTGGGCATCGTCTCGTTCGCGCGCGGTCTGCCGATGCTGTTGCTGGCGCTGGTGGCCGGTGTCATCGTGGACCGCTTCGACCGCCGCGTCGTGCTCATTACCGCGCAAGGCTTGACGGCCCTGCTCGCGGTGGTGCTGTCGGCCCTGATCTACACCGACTCGATCCAGCCGTGGCACGTCGCCGTCTGCGCTTTCCTGGCCGGCTGCCTGTTCGTCGTGATCCCGCCGTGCCGACATGCGCTCGTCTCATCGACGGTGCCTCGCCCGATACTCGGTCCGGCCATTGCGCTGATGTCGACCGGGCAGAACTCTGGGCGGGTGCTTGGGCCGGCCCTTGCCGGCGTGTTGATCGCCGTCGTGGGCGTCTCGCTGTCGTTCGCGGTGCAGGCGGCCGGCTTTGTCCTGGCGTTGCTGTCAACCTTTATGCTCGGGCCACAGCCGCCGGCGGCTGCCTCGCGGAAGGCGTCGGCGTTCCAGAATTTGCTTGAGGGGCTGCGCTACGTCTGGGGCGACTCCACGGTCCTGGCCCTGACGGCCCTCCAGGCGATCCCGGCGTTCCTGATCATGCCGTTCACCCAACTCCTGCCGATCTTCGCGCGGGACATTCTGCACACCGGGCCGGAGGGCCTGGGTTTGCTGATGATGTCGAACGGCATCGGGTCGGTACTCGGGGCGGTGGCGATCGTGTTGTTGCCGCTGCGGCGACAGGGGATATTCCTGTTCGCGTCGCTGGCAAGCTTCGGCCTGCTGCTGCCGCTGCTTGCTGCCAGCACCTCGCTCCTGCTGTCCATCGGCATCATGGGGCTGCTCGGGGTGGCCCAGGCCATCTACCTGGCCTCGAATACGACACTGATTCAACTGGCGGCGCCGGACCATCTGCGCGGCCGGGTCCAGTCCGTGTTCATGATGATGTTCGGCCTGATGCCGCTCGGGTCGCTGCCGCAGGGCATCCTGGCGGATCTCATCGGTGCGCCGGTGGTCATCGCCAGCACTGGGCTGCTCGCCTTCGTGGTAGTGGTCGTGTTCGCGATCCGGGCACCGGCGATCCGCCGCCTCTGAGGCCGGCCGGCCGTCGCGAGCCAGTTGGCTGACCGGCCGGCTCCTCGCCGTTTCGCTGACACAGCATGAAGCCCCTTCCAGCGACGGAAGGGGCTTCTTCACTGCCGTCTCTGGACGGCGTTTCGGCGGCTTTCGCAGTATCGATAGCGTATCGTCCTGCTCTTGCGAGATAGCTTGCCAGTGTGGCCCTGCGGCTTTCGGTTGACGGCTGTTGCACTGATGGCTGGGCGGCGCGGTGGCTCGCCCGATAATCCTCTTCGCCCTACTCGCCTGAGGCCCTGGCGGTCTGCTCAATCAACCTGCAGTACCTCCAGAAGGAGATGGCGTGCCTGGGTTTTCCGTGTCAGCACCATATCCCGCACTCCGCTCCTGCTTCCCGATCCGCGTGACGTGATTGCTTTGCATTGCGGTGATCTAGCGTACGTCGTGTGTAGCGAAAATACTGACCTTGCTGACTCTCTGTCGACGGGTGCTGTGCAATGGCTGGGCGGCTCAAAGGCTCGCCCGTGTGACCTGTCCGACCTACGCGTCAGTGGTCAGTGCCGCGTGTCCTATCAACCTGAAGTACCCCCAGAAGGAGATGGCGAGCGAGAGACATCCGTTGCATGAACATTGCCTTCACTCTGCTGCCTTTCATCTGGTTCCAGGTCGCTGCTGGCTTCCTGGTACCTAGATGATCGGGTTTCCGGGGACTGACGACAGGGGACACCTGTCCCGTCGCCGGAGGGGCGTTTGTCCCGGCTTGCCCGCACGGCCACGGCGGTGCGGCGTCACACATCCTGTCCTGGTTGCCGCTGATGACGCGCGTTCCTGGATGCCGCCGCCTCGCAAACTCCCAGGAGTCGGCTGTGATATGTCATGCTTCGCGCAGCTACGCGCGGAGATGGAAGCATCGTGACAACTGCAGGTTCGCCGTCGCCTGACTCGGGACAGCGTGGCGACATGAGCGCCCTTGAGGCTGCCCACCGTGACAGTCTGGACATTGCCCAGTCAACGCCCCTGCGGCCGATTGCGGAGGTCGCACAGGCGCTCGGCGTCACCGACGACGAGCTGATCCCCTACGGCCGTGTCGTTGCCAAGCTTGACGCGGCGGCGATTCTCCGGCGGCTGGCCGGGCGGCCCAACGGCCGGTACATCGACGTGACCGCGATCACCCCGACGCCCCTCGGCGAGGGCAAGACTCTGACGACGGTCGGCCTGTCGATGGCGCTGAACGCCCTGGGCAAGCGCACGATCGGGACCATCCGGCAGCCTTCTCTCGGGCCGGTCTTCGGCGTGAAGGGCGGGGCGGCCGGCGGCGGCAAATCGCAGGTGCTGCCGATGGAGGCGCTGAACCTGCACCTGACCGGCGACAACCACGCTGTTGCGCTGGCCCACAACCTGCTGGCAGCCGTCATCGACGCGCACCTGACACACGGCAACGTGCTCGGCCTGGACCCGATGACGATTGAATGGCCGCGCGTGGTCGATGTGAATGACCGGGCGCTCCGGCAGATCGTGACTGGCCTGGGCGGCTCGGCGAACGGCCTGCCGCGTGAGACGCGTTTCGACATCGCGGTCGCCTCGGAGTTGATGGCGATCCTCGGGTTGTCGCGCGACCTGGCCGAACTGCGGCGGCGCATCGGGGCTATCGTCGTCGGCGCGACGCGCGACGGGCGGCCGGTGACGGCCGAGGACTTGCAGGTGGCGGGGGCGATGGCCGTGCTGCTGAAAGATGCGCTGCTGCCAAACCTGCTCCAGACGACCGAGCAGACCCCGATGATTATTCACACGGGGCCGTTTGCGAACATCGCCCACGGCAATTCGAGCATCCTGGGCGACTTGCTCGGCCTGAAGTTGGCCGACTACGTGGTGACGGAGAGCGGCTTTGCGGCGGACATGGGCTTTGAGAAGTTCATGGACTTGAAGTGCCGCGCCGCCGGCCTGCTGCCGGACGCTGCCGTGCTGGTCTGCACCGTCCGGGGGTTGAAGGTCCATTCCGGCCGCTACAAGGTTGCGCCGGGCCGGCCGCTGGACCCGGCCATCGAGCGCGAGGACATCGAGGCGGTCACGCTGGGGCTGGCGAACCTGGAAAAGCAGATCCAGAACGTGCACCAGTTCGGCGTGCCGGTGGTGGTGGCCGTCAACCGCTTCAACTCGGACACCCCGGCCGAGCTTGAGACGATCCGCGCGGGTGCGCTGCGAGCCGGCGCGCGGGCTGCGGCCGTGAGTTCGCTGTGGGCCGATGGCAGCGCTGGCGGGCTGGAACTGGCGCGGGCCGTCGTGGACGCGGCCGAATCTGGCGAGGCTGCCCCGCACTTCTTGTACGACCTGGACCTGCCGGCCGAGGAGAAGATTGCCCGGATCGCGACGCAGATTTACGGCGCTGACGGCGTGGACTACGCGCCGCGTGCCCGCCGGCAGTTGGCCCGCGCCCGCGAGCAAGGGTTGGACCGGCTGCCGATCTGCATGGCAAAAACGCCGCTCTCGTTGTCGGACGACGCGAGCAAGAAGGGCCGCCCGACCGGCTTCCGCATCACCATCCGCGAGGTGCGGGTGTACGCCGGGGCCGGCTTCCTGGCCCCGGTCGCCGGCGAAATCATGACGATGCCGGGCCTGCCGTCGCGCGCGGCCTACCAGCAGATAGACATTGACGCAGACGGGCGGATCGTCGGCCTGTTCTAACGCCTGCCCCGTCCGTTGGAGCGCGGGCATTGATGCGCGGCGGTTTCCAGAGCCGAGTTGCCCCATGCCTCTCGGTCTGGCTGCGCCGTGGCCGTGTGTGGCCGCCGTCATGGTTGCCCGCCTGGTTGCGGCCAGCGCCGTCACTCGGCGTCGCGCTCCTTGGCAGTGCCGGGGCAACCGGGACGGGGCCGGCACGGCGTCCAGTACCTGGGTGAGATGATGGCGTGGCGCGAGCCGTACTGCCGCCGCGTGGGGTTGCGTTGTCAGCTACCGGCTATCGCTGAAAAGGAAACGGTACGCCGTTCCAATAGGTTTCCTGGCAGCCGTTCGCGTCACAATCGAGGAAGGAGATAGCCACGCGGCTGTCGTCGTGCCGGTAGCCGAGCCGCACCTGCGACCGGCCGTTTGCCTGCGCGGCAGTCTCGGTGTAGTAGCCGATGCCGCTCGACGCGAACGTGAAGCTCTTCCAGATAGTGGGGTCGCCGGGGCACTGAATGCCCTGCTCGTTGATGGGTGCACTCACGAATCGCTCGTAGCACTGGGCCGCCTCCGCCACCGGTGCTTGCGCCTGTGCCGCCGCCAGCCCCGCCGTCGTGGCCGCGAGCGCCGCCACTGCCGCCAGCCCGATCCGCACCTGCCGAGTCAGTCCGAACATCGTCATCGACCCTCTCTGACATCCCGCCTGGGCGTGCTCGCTGATCGCGTGTGCCCGTCCCGTGCGACCAGCCTAGAGCACCACGGCAGCGGCGGCTGTCGGCCCGGTCACTGGGCGTCTGTCACGTGGGCGACAGACGACCAATGATGAGTAGTGAGTGGGGTGTGGCGAGAGGGGTAGGGGCGTGATGCCCCCATCCTGACCGGCGGGGCCACGATGCACCGCGCCTGACCGCCGGTCTGGTGCATCGCGTTTTTCTCCACATACGGCCGGCCGGCACGGTATCCTGTAGGCAGACGGCGCGGTTTCTGGGAGCGGCATCGGCCTCTCGCCGTCGGCTCGACGCTCCCTTCACCGGTGCGACCCCAGCAATGGGGGGGAGACCCAGATCCATGTCCCGGCTTGATCGCGAGGTCAACGACGTGCTGCAGCGGGCGCAGGCCGATGATCTTGGCCGGCCGCGTTCCCGCTTCGTCCGAGAGCCGGAGCCGCTCGGCGATGGGCCGGGCTGGGGGCCGCTCACCTTCCTGCAACCGGCGACCCCGTGGCACCTCGTGGGCATTGGCGCGGCGCTGGCCCTGGTGGGCCGGCTGCTGGGTCGGATGCCGGCGGCGCTGCCGATCTTCTACCTGGGTTTGCTGATCCTGGTCATCGGCGTGGTGTCGCTGGTGGTGCTACGCCGCGAGCAGCCGAAGCGTTGGCGCGGCCGGCTCATCACCCTGGACGATTCGTGGCAGGCGCGGGTGTACCGACGCATCTATCGGCGCTGACGGCCCGCGTCGGCTTCCTGGCTGGCGTTCATCGGTGCTGCGGCCTGCGGTGCGTGCGCTGCCGTTACCCGCGCCGGCCGTTCGGCCAGTTCACGTCGCCCGTCTGCATCTGCCCCACATCGCACCACTCGACCGCGACGAACGCCCGCGCGACCTGATCGCCCCGGTACCGCTTCACGACGCGGAACGGCTGAATCGTGCGCGCCACGCACCGTGGGCAGGTGCTCTGCGGACGATGGCTGTCCGCCCCGCAAGTGCCGGCCCCGTTGTGCTGGTCAAAGCGCCCGCTGCGAGGCTGCTCGTCGGCCATGTGTGCGCTCCTGTCAACTGCCCGCGAAGCCTACCAGATCGCCGGCGTAGCACGCGAATGATGCGTGGCTGCGGCGCTACAGGCGGGCTATTCGCATACGTAGCCGGCCGGACCCGGTTTGATGCTGTGGCGAGCATGCGGGCCGCGCGCGGACGGCTGCGCGTCACAAACGCAGCCCGCCGCCCCCGTGAATCACGTTGCAGTGCGTAGCAGATCCAGGCAATTCGGGCAATTCGCACCAGCAGATAGACGACGGGAGAGTGTTTACCAACGTTAACGGCGTGTTGATTCTCCTGTAGCTAGACTCATCATGGGTTCTCGTTTTGACCCCTTACGAGCAGTATCTGAAGCAAGGAGGATGCCATGTCCAGCAGTTGGCGCCCGGCGCGCGGCGTATCGCAGACACCCCGCCATCAGCATCGGCATGGCGGCCAGGGGGCGGCACATGTGCCCTGTTTCTACGCGGTGCTGCTACGCGAAGCCATTGCCGCACAGCACCATCTGAGCCAGCCTGAGCGGTTCGAGCTCCACGCCTGCGAGGGGTGTGGTAAGCCGTACTTGCTCGCCAGCGTCTGGCAACCGATCAGCGATGAGGGTGTGCTGGCCTGTCCCCATTGTGGGGCCGAAGCGATCTCCTGGGACGGCGCACGGGGGTACGTCGCCTACTGGCACCGTGAGCAGACGCTCCGGGGGCGGCCCGGCACCAGCCCGGCGGCCGGCGTGGGGCCAGCACCACTCGTCGCCCGCTGACGCGCCACGACCCAGACCGTCGGCTGACGCTGCGCGGGGCAGGCCTGGCCAGACCAGCCGGGGCCGGAATCAGGCCGATTCGCGCGCCAGCCGCTCGATGGTGGCGAACTGCGCGTCGTCCAGCGGCAGCACTGACAGGCGGGACTGCCGCACCAGCGGGCTAGTCGCAAAGCCCGGGTCGGCCTTCAACTCCTTGAGTGTGACCGGCCGTTCCAGTGGACGCACGGCCTGGAAGTCCACCCAGACCCGCCGGCCGGTGGCATCGGTGGGGTCCGGGTACGGTGCCGCGACGACCCGCGCCAGCCCGACCGCTGCCCGCTGCCCCATCGAGTGGTACACCACGCAGGTGTCGCCCACCTGCATCGCCCGCATATGAATCTGCGCCTGGGCGTTCATCACGCCGTCCCACTCGGCGGTGCCGTCGCGCACCAGATCGTCGTAGCTGTATGTGGATGGCTCGGTCTTCACCAGCCAGGCCGCCATGCACCCCTCCCCAGGCTCACGTTCTGCGCTCTTGGTACGCTGATCTGCAAACCGCCGGTCCATGCGCCCCACAGGCTGACTACGCGGGCCATCTTTCGCCCTCCGGACGCCCCACCGTCCCGCCTACCCGCCTACCCGATGTCACCCTCGTAGGCGGCCCAGGCGTTCGGCGATTCGACCAGCGTCACGCGCAAGCGTGCCCCGGCGCGCACCCCGAGTTGCCCGGCGAGCGCCCCGTGCATCCACCGACACAGGAACTCGGTCGTCGTGTTCTCGCCGGCGAAGGCGGGCACGTCGTCCAGGTTGCGGTACTCCAGCGGCGCGAGCGTCAGGCGCAGCACGGACCGCAGCAGCCCGATGTCCACGACGATACCGTCTGCGTCAAGCTCCGGCGCGCGGACCTCGACGCGGACCTCGTAGGTTGCGCCGTGCAGCCGTTGGGCTGGCCCAAACGTCTCGCCGCGCAGGCTGTGGGCCACCATCATGTGGTCAGACACGCCCAGGGTAAACATCTACGCCGCCTCGCTGGTGGCAGGCTCGGCAGCCTCATCTGGCTCCATCAGCAGCCCGACGACGAGCGATACGGACGTGCCTGCCATCACCAGTGCTGAGAACCAGCGCGGAACTTTGATGCCAAACAGCCGGTCCAACGAGTATTTGCCGG
Source organism: Chloroflexota bacterium (assembly GCA_038318015.1). Classification (GTDB taxonomy): domain Bacteria; phylum Chloroflexota; class UBA6077; order UBA6077; family JACCZL01; genus JADZEM01. The sequence goes on from JBBQBU010000030.1 coordinate 14,315, forward strand.
GGCCGACCATCATCAGCGCGGTACTGACGGCGATGTTCACCACGGGTAGCTCGGCACCGCCCGCTGCGACCCAGATCGGCTTGCCAGAGTGCGCCTTGAACGTTGCCATCTTCATGGCGCTCGTCGTCAGGATGCTGCCGAGCGGCCCGCCCAGCCCCAGCAGCGTCAGCAGGCCGCCGGCCAGCTCGCCGCCGCCGGCTAGGCCCGCCCATGCCAACCCAGGGCGCAGGCCCATCTTCTCCATCCAGCCGGCGGTGCCCTTGAGGCCGGGGCCGCCAAATGAGCCGAACAGCTTCTGCGCCCCGTGACCGGCCAGCAAGCCACCAGTCACGACCCGTAGCAACACCAACGCGAGATCGGCCATACCGTCCTCCACCGTCGTGCCCCGTGCGCCAGGCTGGGGCGTTGTGCGCGTGCCCGCACCGTTGACGGAATCGTACCAGCTTCCGCGCGGCGCAATGGGCGTGCCAGCAGGTCCGCCGTCCCAGAAACTGACATGGATCGAGCATGGCAGCAGGAGCGGGGCACCTCCTGAACCCGGCTGCTCCCCGAAAACGGCTGCCGGACGAAATGTGCCGATACTTGGCTGCCTCAGTCGTATCATCAGGGCGTGTCCCATCCGCTGGCGCGGTTGCCGCGCTCTCTGCTCTGGCTCGGCGGCGCGTTCGTGCTGTTGCTGGTCGTCGTGGCGACGGGACTGCACCGTTCGGTAGACCGTGCCGTGGCAGCTATGCTCTGGCAGGATGTGCCGTGCTGGGGGCGCACGCTGGGCGAGCGCGCAAGCGTGGTGTTCGCCGCCGAACTGAGCCTGCTGTACGCACTGGCGATGGGCTTCGTGTGCCTGCGCTGGCGGCGGCCGATGGCCGGCGGCTGGATACTGTTCCTGTTGCTGGCGGGCATCGGCGTCGAGATCTTGCTGAAGTACAACTTCACGCATCCGTCGCCAAGCGCCTTTTTCGAGACGATCAGGCGAACATCGTGCGCGGCGGCCGGCGTGGGGTACCCGCTGACCGTGGTCCCGATGCCGAGCACCCTGCCAAGCGGCTACTCGATCCGCGCGGCGTACTTCTGCCTGTTGCTGGCGGCGATGGTCAGCGGGCGCTGGCCGTGGCTGCGCTGGGTCGCGTGGCCGACGCTGGCTGCGGTCGCGGTGCTGGCTGCAGCCTCACGCGTGACGGTCGGCTGGCACTGGCCGTCTGACGTGCTGGCCGGCCTGCTGCTGGGCACCTGCGCCGCCGTGTTGGCGACGGCGCAGGCGGGCAACTTCGCGTGGTTGCGGGCCGGTGCCGGCGGCAGCCCCGGCCGCACTGCTGGGGCTGGCCGCAAGGGGCGTGGACGCGGGCGCGGTGCTACCGAAGGCTCACGCGGGAGCGGGAACCGACCGCCAGCTCGGCCACCACGGCGATGACTGCCGCCCCGATGAACGCGGGGATGATGTTGACGCCAAAGATTGACGGCCCGACGTGCCCCAGCAGCAGCGTGCCCATGAACCCGCCGATGATGCCGGCCAGCACCGCCCCGAGCCAGCCGCCGGGCAACCGTCCGGGTATCACGGCGTCTGCGGCCCAGCCGACGAGGCCGGCGACAGCCACGGTCAGCAGGAATCCAACGAGCGTAAAGGTAAACCAGGTCGCCGCGCCGAGCACGACGGCCAGCAGCAACAGTCCAATGAGCAGGTAGGCCACAGGTTCTCCCCTTCGGAGATAGTCTCTACCAGTAAGACGTACCGGCGATGCCCGGTGATCCAATTCCTGCTGGTCCGTAGGCTGGTCGTGGGTCAACTGTCGGCGGGAGGCGGGCGGTCATCTGGGTGTCGCAGGCGGAGCAGGGTGATTTGGTCGCCGTCCGGGCGCGGTGGGAACTGCTCGCGGCTCTGCACCAGCAGACCGGCGGCGTCGGTTAGCGTCAGGAACGGTTCGGCCTGGGGGCGCCCGGGGTCGGCGATCCAGGCTTCTGCGCCGGGCTTCAGGTGGCCGGCCAGAAACGCCGCGACGGCCGGGGCGTTGCGCCGCTCGTAGAGTACGTCTGCCCCGAGGATGCGGTCGAACGGGCCGAGCGGTGGCGGCGTGCGCCAGTCCCCGACGACGCACTGGAACGTCTCAGGTGCCAGCGGCTGGTGCTGGGCGCTGGCCTGCACGATCTCCAGGGCGCGCGGCTCCCAGTCGAAAAAGGTGACGCGCGCACCCATGCTCGCCGCTGCGAAGCCGCACAGCCCCAGGCCGCACCCCAGGTCCAGAACGTGCTGACCGTCCAGTCGCGGGCCGTTCAGGACGGCTGCCACCAGCGCCTCCGCTGACGGCCAGACCAGCCCGAAGTACGGCATGCGCTCGTCGTTCTGCTCGAACTCCTCCTGGGTCATGGCGTCAATGGTGGCGTCGGGGTCGTGCAGCACCCACAGCCCAAACGTCGACGCGGTGCCGGCAACTCCTGGCTCGGCTCCTGGCGCGGCGATCTCGCGCCACTGGACCGGCAGTCCGGCGATGACCGCTTGCTGCTCGCCCGCCGTCACCGCGGTGACTCGCCGCGCGGTACTGGATGCCTCACGGCTGCGCGCGGGCGATCTCGGCGCGCAGGGCGGCCGTATTCGCCTGGATGCCGCCGCCGCCCACGAAGATGGCCGAGCCAACCACGACGACCCGCGCGCCACGCGCCACCACCTCCGCGATGTTGCTGGCTTTGATCCCGCCGTCTACCTCAAGCTCCGCGTGGCAGCCGCGCGCGTCCAGCATCGCCCGCGCCCGCGCGATCTTGTCGAGCATCTCCGGTATCAGCGACTGCCCGCCGAAGCCGGGGTTGACCGTCATGATGAGCAGCAAGTCCAGGCGGTCGATGACTTCCTCGACGGCGGATAGCGGCGTCGCGGGGTTCAACGCCACGCCGGCCCGCACGCCAGCGTCCTGGATCGCGGCGATGGTCGCGTGCAGGTGGCGCACTGCCTCCGCGTGGACCGTCATGATGCCCGCGCCGGCCTCCGCGAACTCGCGCAGGTAGCGGCGCGGCTCCTCAATCATCACGTGCAGGTCCAGCGGGATGGTCGTCGCCTGCCGGATGGCAGCCACGATGGCCGGCCCCAGGCTGATGTTCGGGACGAACTGCCCGTCCATCACGTCTACGTGCAGGTAGTCGGCGCCGGCCGCCTCGGCCTCGCGGACCTGCTCGGCAAGCCGGCCGAAGTCAGCATTCAGGATCGATGGGGAGAGCTTGATGTGCACGCACACTCCAGCAGGCCGAGTGTTCCAGGCTTCAGGTCAGGATGGTACCGGCAACGATACCGCGCCGGGGCACCCTGATCGTCGGCACCGCTCCCGTCCCGCTGCCGTTCGTCCTGCTGGTCAGCGGCGCTGTTTGCGCCGCCGGTTCCAAGGGGATATCTACCGAGACGAGCGCCGTCGCCGCCGCCGGCGACTTTCGCGGCCCTCCGGGATGCGCCCTGTCGGCGCAGCGCTCGTGGCGGGCGCGGAATCGCTAGCGCTTGCCGGCTGCGGCGATGTGGCGGCTCGTGCGGGCGACGGCACAGGGATGGCGCTCAATGCTACCTCGACCAGCCCCTCGCCGGCCGCAGCAGCGACACCCTGAGCAGTCGCCCCGGCCAACTCGCCGGCCGCCCCAGCCGCGCCCGCAATGGCCGGGCCGGCACTCTCAGCGACGGCACCGGCCGCGCTGACGGTCCCTTCCAGGATGGCCCCGGCACTCTCGACGGCGATCTCTGCAACCTTACTGGCCGCCTCACCCAACAGGTCAAACAGGCCATCAAACAGATCGCTCACCGTGCCCCTCCGCTCGACGCTCGATATCGCCCCAACTACTGATAGCATCAACGTCCAGCAAACCGCTGACGGGCCGCCGCTACGCCCCCAAGTCCGCGCCAACGAACGCCCGGTAGCCCCGCACGAAGTCCACGGCATCGGCCGGTCGCTTCCCCTCCAGCGCGACGGTGTCTAGCAGCAGCAGCCCGTCACCCGTCACCACGGCCGGGCGCTGCACCGTGCCATCCGCCGCCATCACCACCTGGCCCGGTGTCTGCCCCCCCTCTCCCGCGTGCGGGAGAGGGGGCGGCGGGGTGAGGGGCCGGGCTGTCAGCACCTTCACCTGCTTCCCTTGCCACGTCGTGAAGGCGTCGGGCCAGCCACGGTACGCGCGCACCTGCCGCGCCAGTTCTACGGCAGGTCGGGACCAGTCCAACCGAGCGTCCTCGCGCGCGGTCTTCGGGGCGTAGGTCGCCAGTGCGTCGTCCTGCGGCTGCGGCACGATCCCGCCGGCGGCCCAGCGCGGTAACTCCTCCAGCAGCACGTCGCGCCCCAGCAGCGCCAGCCGCTCCGTCAGGCCGGGCGTCTCGTCGGTCGGGCTGATCGGCGTGCGGCGGCAGGCCAGGACCGGGCCGGTATCTAGCCCGACTTCCATCCGCATCAGGCAGACGCCCGTCTCTGCGTCGCCTGCCAGGATCGCCGCCGAGATCGGGGCAGCCCCCCGGTGGCGCGGCAACAGCGAGGCGTGCACGTTCAGGCAGCCCAACGGCGGTAGGTCGATCACCTCCCGCCGGAGGATCAGGCCGTACGCCGCCACGACGATCACGTCTGGGGCGGCCTCCCGCACCCGTGCGAACGCCTCCGGCAGCTTGAGGGTGGGCGGCTGGAACAGTGGCAGGCCGCGCTCGCGGGCGAACGCGGCGACCGGCGGCTGGGTTGGCTGCCGCCCCCGCCCCGCCGGTCGGTCCGGCTGGGCCAGCACGAGGGCAACGTCATACCCCGCGTGCAACAGCCCTTCGAGTGACGGGACGGCGAACGCAGGCGACCCCATAAAGACCACGCGCAGGCTCATGCGGATTCCCTGGAGCGAAGATGGTGGTGTGAGGATGGGGCAGGCTGGTCATGAGGTGCACGGGCTCGCAGCGCGGACGGCCCACGCCGCCGGAGGTACGCTCGACCCGGCCCAGACGAGCGGTCCGGCAACGCCGGGCGTCCGGAAGGGGGTGCTATACTGGCCCCGATTTCGGGTCGAGTTTGACCCGCCGAGGGGGTAGAGCGATCGCCGCGCCACGCATGGCCGAATACCGCGTCGGGTTGAAAGACCTGCCCGAGTCGGTGCGGCCGCGTGAGCGATTGCGGCACGCTGGCCCCGGCGCGCTCTCCAACGCCGAGTTGCTTGCCATCATTTTGCGGACAGGTGGGCGGTCTGGCAACGTGCTGGACCTTGCGAACCGACTGCTGGCCGAGTTCGGCGGGCTGGCCGGGATCAGCGCCGCCAGCATTCCTGAGTTGTGTCGCTACGATGGCATCGGCGAGGTGAAGTCGATCGAAGTGCAAGCAGCCTTCGAACTCGGGCGGCGGCTGGTGAGCCTGAACCCGGGCGAGCGCCCGCAGATCCGTTCGCCGTTGGACATCGTCAACCTCGTCAAGGCCGAGATGAGCGCGCTCGGCCAGGAGCATCTTCGCGCCATCTTGCTCAACACCAAGAACCACGTAATCGGCTCGCACGATGTGTATCGCGGCAGCCTGAACACGGCTGTCGTACGCGTCGGCGAGCTTTTCCGAGAGGCTATCCGTCAGAACTGTGCCGCGATGGTGCTGGTGCATAACCACCCAAGCGGAGATCCGACGCCCTCCCCCGAAGATGTGAACCTCACCCGTCAGGTTGTCGAAGCCGGCATCCTGCTGGATGTGAGTGTCCTCGATCATCTGATTATCGGGACTGGGCAGCCGGGGTTCGTGAGCCTGAAGGAGCGTGGTCTGGGGTTTGGGCGAGACGGGCACGGCAGGTAAGGCACGCCGATGTCCTGGAATCCGCTGAACTCCCTGCTCGGCCTGTTCTCGCGCGATATTGGCATTGACCTGGGGACGGCCAACACGCTGGTGCTGGTGCACGGTAAGGGCATCGCCATCAACGAGCCGTCCGTCGTCGCGATGAACCCGAAGACGAAGCGCGTGCTGGCAGTCGGCGCGTCGGCCAAGGAGATGGTCGGCCGAACGCCGGCCAACATCGTGGCGGTGCGCCCCCTCAAGGACGGTGTGATCTCGGACTTCGACGTGACGGAGCAGATGCTCCGCTACTTCATCGAGAAAGTCCACGAACAGTATGCTATCATCCCGCGCCCGCGCGTCGTGATCGGCATCTCGTCCGGCGTGACTGAGGTCGAGCGCCGCGCCGTCCACGATGCCACCATCAACGCCGGCGCGCGCGAGGCGTTCCTGATCGAAGAGCCGATGGCCGCCGCGATTGGGGCCGGGCTGCCGATCAACGATGCGGCCGGCTCGATGATCGTGGATATCGGCGGGGGCACCACGGAGGTCGCGGTCATTGCGCTGGGCGGCATCATCGCCAGCCGCTGGATTCGCATCGCCGGCGATGAGATGGACCAGGAGATCGTGACGCACATGCGCCAGCGGTACAACCTGCTGATTGGCGAGCGCATGGCCGAGGAAGCGAAGATCGGGGCGGTCGGCGGCGGGCCGATTGGGGTGCGCGGGCGCGACCTGAAGACCGGGCTGGCGGCCGAAGTGATGGTGCCGCCAGAGGAGGTCCGCGAGGCGATTGCCCCCTCGGTGAACGCCATCCTTGACGCGGTGACGGACACCATTGAGGAGACGCCGCCGGAACTGGTGGCTGACTTGATGGTGCGAGGGATCGTGCTGGCGGGCGGCGGGTCGCTGCTGCCAGGGCTGGTCGAGCAACTCACGGAGCGCACGCGAATGCGTATTCTGGTGGCCGACGATCCGCTCGGCTGCGTGGTGCGCGGGACCGGCAAGGTGCTGGGCGACCTGGACCGGATGCGGAAGGCGTTCGCGGAGAGCCAGACCCGGCGCATGCCGCCCCGGCACTAGACTCGACTTTCGCCAATTTGGTCCCTCGGGCAGACCTCAGTCATCAGTGAGGCACCAGGTGTGACGCCGACCAGGAGGGATGACACCTTCACGAGTTTCCTTGCCGTCGTGTGCGCCACGCTGCCGACGAAAGTCGTCACAGCCCGTTATCTGGATCTGGTAGCCCCAGTCAAGAATTGGCGGAAGTCGAGTCTAGAGGACGACGGTCAGCGCCATCGCCAGCCCGGCCAGTCCCAGCGCCAACACCGTCATCATCACCAGAAACCAGAGGTTCGGCGGGTTCCGCTGGAGCATGTAGGGGTGCGGGTCGCCCGGCTGGCGACGGCCGACGGCCGGGGCGTCCGCGTCAGGGGCACCGGTTGCCGCACCCGCATGCTCACCGTTCGGGGCTGCGGCGGTGCTGGGTGTCGGGACGTGCGGAGCGGGTACGGAAGCCGGCTGCTCGGTCACAGGTTGACTATACCAGGGGCATCGCGGACGGGGGAGCCTACCAGCAGACGCACTCTCGCCGGCCGTCGCACGCCGCGATGGCAGGGCTATCGCATTACTTTTGAGGTTCCCACTCCGGCCAGTAATGGGCGGTGCTGAGAATCAAGATCAATCGGGGACGGGTCCTCTTCATGCCTGTTGACGCCAAATCGATGAAGTTTCGGGCGGATCGCTGCTCTCGGG
>JBBQBU010000031.1:0-21632 GCA_038318015.1 Chloroflexota bacterium
AGAACGTGACGGTTGGCGAGCAGAACGTCACGTACACGGCGAATCTGTCCACCCCCTGCTCGCCGCGCCCCCGCGTGGTGTTGGGCAGCGGCATCATCGGCACGGGCCGCCGGCAAGTGTCACTCGAAGCCACGACGACGACGAACCATCCCACGAACCTGATCCGCTCGATTCAGTTCAACGAGTTGACCCATGCCAGCGTCGACGTGCCGGGCAAGCCGGTCAGCGCGGTGCCGTTCACCGTGCAGTACCCCAACGCGGCGGCCCAGGCGGGCTTTGTGGTGCAGCGGACGGCCCCCGGCCCGGTGATGGTGCGCTTCACGGTAACGGACGACTGCGGCACCTGGCCGACGTTCATCGGGACCGGGCCAAGCGGCGGCTGGTAGACATGGCACATGGCGAGACGGCGGCGGCGACACCGGTCACGCTCCACGCCGCATGACGTGAGCTGACTCAGCCGTCAGGCAGTCACGCCGAGCGTGAGCGTGCCGGAGTAGCCGGCCGGTGTCGGTGTGAGCGGCACCAGTCCCTGCCCCTGCGGGTTCCCGTCACGTTTCTGCGTCAGCCTGACCGGGTGACATGGGCAGAACTCCGCGTCTGCGCTCGGCGGTCGCCCTGCGACCGGGGCCGGGGTTCCAGGCAAGCGCTCCGCTCCGGCGCGTACCCCTGGCTAGCGGCGGCCTCGCCGGGCCTGTCGCGTCAGCAGGAACGCCTCGACCTCGGGGAGGGTGGGCAGCGACGACTGCGCGCCCATCTTCGTCGTCGCCAGTGCGCCCGCCGCCGATGCCATCGCCAGCGCGAGCGCGAGTCCGCGCTCGGCGTACGTGGCGGCCAGCGCCCCCAGGAAGGCGTCGCCGGCCGCCGTCGTGTCCACGCTCGGCACGCGGTAGGGGGCCACGTTCTGGGCACCGTCCGCGTCGATGAGCCGCGCGCCCTGCTCCCCCAACGTCAACACGATCCGCTGCACGCCTTTCGCCAGCAGTTGCGACGGGTCGCCGGTGCCGTCCGTCAGCATGGCAAGCTCGGTTTCGTTCACCACCAGGAAGGCAAGATCGTCAAGGAGGGCGTCGGGGAGCGGCTGCATCGGGCTGGGGTTCAGAAAGAAGGGCACGCCGGCCGCGCGGGCGCTGATCGCCGCCGCGATGACCGTCTCCATCGGCACCTCTAGCTGCGCCAGGACGGCCGTGCTGCCGGCGATGACCTCCTGCGCGGCCTCCACGTCGGCGGGCGTGAGCAGGGCGTTCGCGGCGGCGACGACGACGATGGTGTTCGTGCCGCCAGCGTCCACGGTGATGATGGCGGTACCGGTTGGGCCGTCGGCTCGGCCGATGTGGCCGATCTCGACGCCGGCCCGCAACAGGTCGCCCACCAGTGCCCGACCGGCCTCATCCGTGCCCACCTTGCCGATCAGCGTCACGGCCGCGCCCATGCGCGCGGCTGCCAGCGCCTGGTTCGCGCCCTTGCCACCGCCGAAGCGCTGGAAGTCCGTCCCGAGGATCGTCTCGCCGGGCTGCGGCAGCCGCGGGGCCGAGACGACAAGGTCCATATTGATGCTGCCGACGACGGCGACGCGCGCTGTCATAGTGCGACCTTCCAATTCTTCCGGTTGGGCGGGCGGCACGATGGTCGCCGCCGCGTATCATCGGTCATGCACGAGGCGAGCCGCCGGCGTGTCGGGCGATTGTAACGTGCCCGTCGAACGACCGAAACGGGCGATTCTTCGGTTGCACGGCGGCAGGGCCACGGCGCTTTCGCGCCTCCAGCCGGCGGAGCGATAGATTCTGTCTGGATCAGTGCACACGAGATGCAAATATCGGCAGATGTCAAGCAAATCGGCCGTCTGCCCCTTCCGTTCGCCGCGCATACCGGCTAGAGTAGGCGGCGTGCCGTGTGATGTCGTCGAGTGGGGCTGGGCGAAGTCGGACGGTCGTGTCACGGAGCGTTTCGGCTGGAGATACTCCGCAAGCTGGGTCGTGACGCGGATGGCTGGAGGACGGCGTGGCAGCGGGACAGTACGGTAGGGCAGAGTCGCGAGGGGTAGCGGATGCAGCAGCGACGGCAGCGATCCCCAGCCGCATGCGGCGGCCTGCCGAAAGCAGCGCCCGGCGGACGCCAGCAGGCGGTCCGGCATTCATCAACGACGAGGCCGAGGAACAGCATTACCTCGACCTGATCCGTGATCCGAAGATTGAGCCGGAGGCGAAGGCGGCAGCACGCCAGGACCTCGCGCGGCTCTACGAGCGGGCCGGGCAGTTTGCGGAAGCGGCCGAAGTGTACGAGCGGAGCATCTGGGCTGGCGTGCGAACCCCGGCGACGTACGCGGGGCTGGCCGCAGCGTATCGCGAGCTTGGGCGCGACGACCTTGCCGAATCGACGCTCGAGCAGGTGCGTCGGCAGAGCGGCGCATCATCCTACCGGGCCGCGCCCAACGGCGACACCGAACCGTCACCTCGCGGAGCAGCGGCACCGAGCGCACAGGCGACCCGGATGTCGGCACCAAGTGCGCCGCCAGCCGCGTCACGCCCGACTGAGACGGCCCCGCTCCCGCGCATGGAACGCCCGGCCCCGCCAGCGCGGCACGACCGTAGCCCGGTCCCGTCCCGTGCCGCGCGCACGGCATCGCTTCGCAGCCGGCTGGAGGCCGCCCCGCGAGGTGCCGCCGCTCGCCGCGCACCTGGGCGCCCAGCAGACAACGGCAAAGCCTCGTCGGCTGCGCTGACCGGGTTGGCCGGGCTGCTTGGCAATGCCCGCACGGCCGGTGCCGGCGCGTCGCAGACGGCCGGCGATGCGCTGGGCCAGATCCAGCGATCGGTCGCGCCGTTTCTGGCGGCACAGGCGGGCCGCAGGACACTGATCCTCTCGACGGTCGGCCTGCCGATTATCCTGGGGCTGGTGATCTTCGGCGTCGTCGTGTTCACGTCGGCGCGCGGGCGGTCCGCCGAGACGGCCGCCGCCCCGACACCGGCCCCGGTCGCGACCATCGCGCCGACCGTTGCCCCCACTTCCGCGATCCCGGCCGTCCTGGCCGACCCAGGTATCAGCACGCGGATGCTGGTCAACAACGTGGGCACGGACGGCCTGTCGCTGCGGCGGTCGCCGGGCATCGGACAGCGGATCAAGGTCTGGCCGGACGGCACCGCGCTGACGGACCTGGGCGAGTCAGCCGAGCAGGGTGGCAAGACCTGGAAGCGCGTGCGCGACCCCGAGGGCAACGAGGGGTGGGTGGCTGCGGACTTCCTGGTGTCGGCGAACCCGCCGGCCGGTGCGGCCGGCAGCGAGGCTGGTACCGGGACCGGCACGCGCGGCGCGCCAGTAGCCCCGCCGTTCGCGTCTGGCGGCCTGGGCCTGAGCCGCACCGAGTGGGAGAAGGCGAACGGCCAGCCGACGCGCACCAGCATCTTCCTGGAGTATGCGGGGGGGCGGCTGGTCATCGGCCTGCTTGAGAACAACGTGTGGCACCTGGAGCGCGTCTGGAAGCGTGACGACGCGGTGGCGCTGGACGCGGCCCGCGACGATGCCCGCGCCTACCTGCCGTCCGACGCCGCGCTGATGCAGTCGGTGGATCGTGGCGACGGCCGCATCATCGACGTGTACAGCAGCGCGATCCTCACGAACCGGTTCGGCTCGACGGCCTGGAACGGCGGGCGGGCCGGCACCTTCTCAATCCAGTACCGCTTCCGCACCCCGGCCGACCGCATGGTGACATCGGCCATGTTCCGGCTGGGCGACGCGCTGTTCTAGGCCGGATCGGGCCGCACGTGCCCTCACCCCCTAGCCCCGCACGTGCCCTCACCCCCTAGCCCCCTCTCCCGCTTGCGGGAGAGGGGGAACATGCAACGCGGCCATCCGCACTCAGCACACAACGACCATGTGCCCTGACGAGTCACCACAGTCCAACATGACGGATGCTCCTGACAACGTGGGCCGCTCAGCGTCTCCGGCGGCAGCGGGTAGCCTGCTGCGCGCCACACTGGAGATTGACGGCGCAACGCTCACGCTGCTGCCCCGGCGTGCGCCGGTCGGCAACAGCGGCCCGATTCGAGGCCGGCCCCTGACGGTGTTCCCGCTCGGCGTTGACGGCAGCCTGGACGGCACCGGTGGCGCTGACGGCGACCCGGACGGCACCGGTGGCGCTGACGGCAACCCGGACGGCTCCAGCGGCACCAGCGGCACGGGTGATGTCGCGCGGCTGGCTCGCCTACGCGCCGCGCTGCCGTGGCCGGATGTGGCCCTGCTGCCGGCCGTGCTCCAACCGGGCGACGCGGTTGGCGTTGCGGTGTTCGATCTGTCGCCGGACGAAGCGGTGGCGGCAGCGCGCGCCCTCGTGCTCCCCCGTGTGCTGCACTGGGACGGTCGGCGCGCCCACCTGCTCCCATAGTCAGGCTGGCGATCCGGACACATGGCTTCCTCAGCCTTTGCTGGGGGCCGTTCGAGCCCGGCCACCGTCACCTGGGCCGATCACTACACCCGGCGCTCCATCGGCGCGGCGCGTCGTGCAGGGTGGGGCGTACGCTACGATCAGAGGGCCGAGACGGACGAGCAGCACGCTGGAAGGGACGACGGATCATGCTGGACCGTGACGCACAGCCCGCTGCCGAGGCCGTCTTGACCGCCGCTGGCCTGCCCGCCGCCGACACTGCTCGCTGGACGGCCGCTGTGCCGCTGGTCTCGGCCACCGGCGAGCTGCTGGGGCGGGACCGGACTGACCTCTACCAGTATGCCGAGGCAGGAGCGGCGCTGCTGGCGCGCCTGCCCGCGAAGCCCCGGCGTACCCCCACCGAAGCCGCCGCCGCCGAGCAGATCAAGGAAGCGCTGCGGGATGCTCGGCTGCGCTTCCTGCGAGCCTACCGGGCGACTGTCTACGCCGAGTTGACCATCGACTACCGCGAGGCCGTGCGCGTGGACACGCTCGTCTACCGGGCGGCCGAACGGTTCCCTGGCCTAACCCCGACCCGCGCCACTGTCCTGGCCGAGCGCCAGCAGCCGCAGCGCGACAAGGACGGCGCGGAGATCGACCAGGGGCTGTTCCTGTCGCAGATGTTGGCGCAGCCGCGCGCGGGCCTGCACCTCTGCTGGTCGATGTTGCGCCCGCATCCGGACGCACTGGCCGGCCTCGATAAGTTCCAGCGCACCGGCACGGCCGACTTGCCCGGTGCCACGGTGCGACGCGTTGGGCGGGCCGGCTACGTCGAAATGCGAAATCCGCGCTACCTGAACGCCGAGGACGACGCCACGCTGGACGGCCTGGAGGCGGCCATCGACCTGGTGACGCTGGACCCAGCCTGCGACGTGGGCGTGCTGCGGGGAGCGTGCGTCGAGCACCCACGCTACCGCGACCGACACGTCTTTAGCGCCGGCATCAACCTGACGCACCTGTACCACGGGCAGATCAGTTACCTGTTCTACATCACGCGCGACATGGGGCTGGTGAACAAATTGTACCGTGGCGTGAGCGGCCCGGAGTTCCTGCCCGACGAGCCGGAGTGGACGACCGAGGTGCCGTGGATCGCCGCCGTCGAAGCATTCGCAATCGGCGGCGGCTGCCAGTTGTTGCTGGTGATGGACCATGTGCTTGCCGAGGCTGGCGCGTTCTTCAACCTGCCGGCCCGCAAGGAAGGCATCATCCCCGGCGTGGCGAACCTCCGCTTGCCGCGCTTCGTCGGGGACCGGCTGGCGCGGCAGGGCATCCTGTTCGAGCGGCAGTTTCCCGCCGACAGCCCGGCGGGTCGCTTGCTCTGTGACCGCGTCGTACCGGCCGGCGAGATGGACACGGCAATCAGGGAGGCCGTGGCGACGGTGACCGGCTCGGGCGTGGTGAGCGCGGCCAGCAACCGCCGAGCGTTGCGGGTGGCGCAGGAGCCGCTGGACCTGTTCCGCAGCTACATGGCGACCTACGCGCGTGAGCAGGCGTACTGCCACTTCAGCCCCGCGCTCATCGCCAACCTCGAAACGCACTGGACGGCCCGCCAGCGCCCGAGCACCTCGTAGGGGCGAACCGCTGGTTCGCCCGCTACCTCGCCAGCGGCACGCCCCTACGAAGAATGACCGGAGGTCGTAGAGGCGAACCGCTAATTCGCCCGCAACTGGTTCGGTCGCCCTCGTGGCTGCACGCTGCGCCTCGGCCTGTTACCGTTACAGCGCTGCGTGCTTATGCGCCCGGCACAAACGCGCGGGGAAGATTCCCGCGCTATCCTCTGTTAGTCACGATATATCACCCGCGCGCAACCATCCAGCAGCGTGCTCGGCCAGTTCGCGCACCATCCGCTACCGAGGAGATGCCCGTGGACAGGGCCGCAACCATCGCCCCGACTGCCGCACCGTCGTCAGGCCAGCCGCCGCGCCGGCTCAAGCTCGGTTTCCTGACTCGCCTGGAAGTCGGGGCCGACGCCGCCGACTCCTACAAGTTCGCGCTGGAGATGTTCAGCGTCGCCGAAGAACTCGGCTTTGATACCGGTTGGATCGCCCAGCACCACTTCCTGAACGGCGACGGGCGGCTGCCGTCCGCGTTCCCGTTCCTGGGGGCCGTCGCGGAGCGTACGAAGCGCATCGGCATGGGCACCGCCATCATCACCTTGCCGCTGGAAGACCCGGTCCGCGTGGCCGAAGACGCCGCGTTCGTGGACATTCTCAGCGGCGGCAGGCTGCAGCTGGGCCTGGGGACGGGCGGCGACCCGCTGACGTTCTCGGCGTTCGGCAAGGACGTGAAGGCCCGCCGCGAGGCGCACGCTGAGGGACTCCGGATCATGAAAGACGCGCTCGTCGGCAAGCCGATAAACGGCACGACGGCCGTCATGTACCCCATCGCCCCCACGGTGCCGGAACGGCTGTGGGAGGCCACGTTCAGCGCGGACGGCGGCCGGCGCATCGGCGAGAACGGGAACGGCCTGCTCGTCTCGAAGACGGCCGCCCAGAGCGGCGACCCGGCCGACGTGGTGCAGGTGCCCATCGCGGAAGCGTACCTGGAAGGCCTGGCCGCTACCGGGGCCGCGCCACGGGTCGGCATGTCGCGCACGGTCTACGTCTCCACCGACCGCACGTCGGCGATGGCCGAGATGAACAGCGGCATGACGCGCTGGGTTGAGCGCATGAAGCGGCGCGGCGAGTACCCGGCCGAGTTGAGCGTGGACGACGCCTACGCCCGCATCCCCGCGCACTATGGTGCCCCCGAGGACGTGGTGGCGAGCCTACTGGAAGATCGCCTGATGCCGTACGCCACGGAGTTAATCTGCCAGGTGCAGCCCGGCGACCCGACGCAAAAGGAGATTCTCCGGTCGCTGGAACTGTTGGCGAAGTACGTCGCGCCGGCGCTCGGCTGGCGGCCGGCCGACGCCTCGGCGCTGGCGGTAGCGCGCTAACGGCGCTTGGACGCACGGAAGGGGACACGACGACCGATGACCGCTCTTGACATCATCAGCGCCCTGGCCGGGATCGCGCCCGGCTCGGCGCTGGCGGCCCTGCGTGAGCAGCGCCCAGAGGCCGCCCAGCACGCGCAGGGCAGCTACACCGCCCTCTTTGATCCAGCGACGCCCGTCGGCCTCGCTCCGCTGGAGCGCTTCGCCATCGCGCTGCGGGTCGCCAGCATCCACGCCGCCCCGGAGGCTGCGGAACACTACCGGACACGGCTGCTCTCGACCGGCGCGGACGCCGTGACGCTCGACGCTGCCGCCAGTACGACCGGCAGCATAGCGGGCCTGTCAGCGCGCCTGGCGGCCATTCTGGCGCATGTGGACATGGTCAGCACCCACCCGATTGACGCCACGCCGGACGATCTCCAGAAGCTGGCCGGCGCGGGCCTCGCCACCGTCGAGATCGTGCAACTCTCGCAGATTGTGGCGTACACCAGCTTTCAGGTGCGCGTGATCCGCACGCTGCAACTGCTCGGCGGCGGCTCCGGCAGCGTGACGGCGGCTCAGCCGGTCGTGGAGATGCCCGCCGCGTCGCTGCCCGTGGCGACCATCATCCGGCCCCCGGCTGGCTCGCTCAAGAGCCCGACGGTCTTCACCCGCCAGCAACTCGCCTGGACGCCCTGGCTGGTGGGCGTGGACCCCGCCGAGGCGACGCCGGCGCAGCGTGTTGCCCTGGAGAAGCGGAAGGGGAACGTCCCGTACTTCCGGCTGCTAGCGACGGATGTGGACGTGCTGGAGGAGCGCACGGCGACAGACCTGGGCATCTTCTACACCCATGGCGGCGCACCCCGCGCCGAGCGTGAGCTTGCGGCCGGGGCCACCTCGCGGCTGAACGGCTGCATCTACTGTGCGTCGCAGCACGCGCGCGTCGCGGCCCAGTTGAGCAAGCGTGAAGGCGACGTGGACCGCTTGCTAGACCAGGGCATCGACTCGCTGCCGGCGCTGGAGCTTGGCGACCGCTGGGAAGCTGAGGTTGGCTTTGCGGTGGAACTGTCGCGCACGCCGGCCACGGCCACGGCAGAGCAGGTGGCCCGCCTCCGCGCGGTCGGCCTGAGCGACCTGGAAATCCTGGACATCGGGCAGGCAGCGGCGTTCTTCTCCTGGGCCAACCGGCTGATGCTGACGCTCGGCGAGCCGTACTTCCCCGACGCCCCGGCGTAGGAACAGCTCGCGCCGGCTACCGGGCCACCCCATACCCCAACCCTGCGTGCCAGCCAGGTGTATCGGCCCTCACCCCCCGGCCCCCTCTCCCGCTTGCGGGAGTGGGGGAGTAGTGACGCTTGCGGCGGAACCCCCGTGTCGCACGCGAGAGAGGGGGACGGAGGGCAAGGGCTGGGGGTGAGGGAACTTACCGGCGGGTGCGGTACGGGTCGATGGCGTCGCGCAGGCCGTCCCCGACCAGGTTCAGCGAGAACACCAGAATGACGATCGCCATGCCTGGGAAGAACGCGTACCACGGTGCCTGGAAGATGAAGTCCCGCGCCGTCGAGAGCATCACTCCCCACTCCGGCGTCGGCGGGCGCGCACCCAGCCCCAGGAAGCTCAAGGACGCCTCGTAGAGCACTGCGTAGGCGAACCCGAGCGAGATCAGCACCATCAGCGGGCCGATCAGGTTCGGCAGCAGCGTCCGAGCGATGATGTACGACGTTGGCGCGCCCACCACGTGCGCCGCCAGCACGTACTCGCGTTCCTTCTCCGGCACGATGGCTGACCGCGAGACGCGCGCGAAGTTTGGCAGCGACGCCACCGCAATCGCCACGATCACGCTGACCACACCCGGCCCCATGATTGCCACAATGGCGATGCCGAGCAGGATCACCGGGAACGCGAATAGGATGTCCA
This sequence comes from Chloroflexota bacterium, assembly GCA_038318015.1. Taxonomy (GTDB): domain Bacteria; phylum Chloroflexota; class UBA6077; order UBA6077; family JACCZL01; genus JADZEM01. The sequence continues at coordinate 9,249 of JBBQBU010000031.1, forward strand.
CGATGCGGCCAACTAGCGCATCGTACCACCCACCGAAGTAGCCCGCCGTCAGGCCGACCGTGCAGCCGACCACCGCCGCGATCAGGACGGCCAGGGTGCTGGCGATCAGCGTCACGCGGCCACCGTACAGCACGCGGCTCAGCAAGTCCCGTCCGAACTCGTCGGTGCCGAACAGGTGGGAGCCAGACGGCGGCTTGAGCACGTTGCTCATGTTCTGGATGTCCGGCGACGCCGGTGCCAGCAGCGGCGCGCCAATCGTCACCAGGCAGAGCAGGACGACTGTCAGGATGCCGACCGAGAGCGGCCAGCGCTGGCGCATCGTGGCGAGCAGGCCGGCGCGCCGCCTGCCGCGCGCCGCCATGACGGCCGCTGGCGCGTCCGTCGCGGCCGCCGAGGGTGAGGATGGCGATGTCGAAGCGGAAGGCGTCACCGACATCTCAGCCCCCAGACCGCGCGAGCCGCACGCGCGGATCGAGCGCCGGATACAGCAGATCGACGGCCAGATTGATGAGCACGAACGAGGCGGCGATCAGAAAGATGATGCCCGTCGCCACCTGATAGTCGCGGTTCAACACCGCCGTCAGCACCAGCCGCCCGATGCCCGGAAGCGCGAACACCGACTCTGCGATGACCGTCCCGCCGAGCAGATAGCCCATCTGCACGCCCAGCACCGTCGTGAACGGGATCAGGGCATTGCGGACGGCGTGGGCCAGCAGCACCGTCTGCTCGCGCAGGCCCTTCGCGCGGGCCGTGCGGATGTAGTCGGCGTGCAGCACGTCCAGCAGGCTGGCGCGCAGGTAGCGCATCAACTGGGTGGACGCGAACGTGCCGAGCGCGATGGACGGCAAGATCATGCTCTGGAGATTCGCGCCGATGCCGCCGGAGATCGGCGTGAAGCCGCCGGCGGGCAGCACCTGCAAGTAGACGGCGAACACGTAGATCAGCACGATGCCTAACCAGAAACTCGGGATCGAGAGGCCGATGAAGCCGAGCGCCGCCGCCGCCAGGTCGAACCACGAGCCGGCCTTGACCGCCGACACGATGCCGGTGGGCACCGCGATCAGCACGGCCACCAGCAGCGACAGGATCGCCAGTTCCAGCGTGACGGGCAGGGCGTTGCCGACCAGTTGCGTCACCGTCTGACGGCTGAAGTACGAGTCGCCCAGGTTGCCGGTCAGCATATTGCCGAGCCACGCCAGATAGCGCACGTAGACCGGCTGGTCCAGCCCCCACTGCTGACGGAGGGTCGCCACGATCTCCGGCGACGCCTCGCTGCCAGCCATGATGAGGGCCGGGTCACCCGGAATCAGGTAGTTGATCGCGAAGACCAGGACCGAGATACCGATCAGCGTCGGAATGACGCCGATCACGCGAACGAGTAGGTAGCGTGCCAAACGTCACCCCGGATGCTGTGTACGCAGGTCACCCCTCACCCCCCAGCCCCCTCTCCCACACGCAGGAGAGGGGGAGTCGAAAGGCGCAGGGCGGCTACTTCTCGACGGAAATGGCCGTCCAGCTCTGCTGGAATGCGGCGTGCGGGATGAACCCCTTGACGCCCGGAATGGCCGCGTGCGCCGCCGACCGATGCCCGAAGATCGGCCCAGGCAGGTACTCTGTCCAGAGCAACTGTGCCTTCGAATAGGCTTCCTTGCGCTTCGCCTGGTCCGCCGACTGCGCGCCCTCACGCAGGGCTTCCACGTAGCCTGGCATCTTCTCCGGGGTCACGCCAGGGACGTTCGCGGCGTTTGGCGGGTACATCAGGCCGGCGCTGTAGGTCAGGGCCGGGTCAGCCGTGCCGCGCCCCGGATAGTCCACTGCTGCGAAGAACTCGCGGCTGGTGTTCAGGCGCGCCGACCATTGGGCGATCTCCACTTCCTCGATGGCCGGCTGGTAGCCAAGCTGGGCGAAGGCTGCCTGCAACATCGTGGAGATCTGCTTGAACTCCGGGTAGCCGTTCGGCACCATAAAGCTGAAGTCGAGGCCCTGGCCCTTCGGGTGGCCCGCCTTCTCCAGCAGCTGCCCGACCTTGTCCAGGTCGAACTTGAAGGCGGCGGCCGTCTTCGGCTCGTAGGCCCAGTGCTTATCGGTGAACGGGCTGTTGCCGACGGTGCTGCCGATGCCGGACTGGAAGTTCTTGAAGAACGCCTCCCGATCCAGTGCCCAGCCCATCGCCTGCCGCATCTCCACCTTGTCGAACGGTGGCTTGCGGGTGTTCAGGTACATCGCGAAGCTCTGCTCGGCGGGCGGGTTCAGCGTCACCACCACGCGCTTGTCGGCCTGCATGCGCGGCACTTCCGACAGCGCGAAGTCGTAGACGAGGTCCACGCCGCCGGCGAGCACCTGGGACAGGCGCGTCTGCATTTCCGTCACGGGCTTGAAGATGATCTTGTCCACCTTCGGCATCCGCGACTGGTCCCAGTAGGCCGTATTCTTCTCCAGCACGATCCGGTCGTTCGGCACCCACTCAACGAACTTGAACGGCCCGGAGCCGACCGGATTCTTCTTGGCGAGGTCGGTGCCCAGGCTGCGCGGCGAAATATCCACGTAACTGAAGGCTGGAATCAACTGGGCCTCAATGTTGTCGGTTTTCAGCTTCAGGTGCGTCTCGTCAATGACCTGTACGTCCTTGATCGGGGCCAGGAAGCCGCGCAACCACGACCCGACCTGCGGATCACGGATGCTGTCCAGCGTGAACTTGACGTCCTCTGCTGTCAGTTTCTCGCCGTTGTGGAACAGCACGCCGCTGGGCAGCGTGACGAGCAGGCTGGTGTTGTTGTCGGTCCATTCGAACGACTTCGCCAGCTTCGGCTTGAACTGGAACGTCTCCGGATCCTGGTACGACAACTGGTCGTACAGGTCGGTCTTGATGCCCTTCCAGACGTTCAGGGTGCCGAGCCACGGGTGCAGCGTGTTGATGTCCACCGACTGACTGACGGTCAGGGTGCCACCGACCTTTGCGGCGGCTGAGGCCGGCGCGGCGGCTGGAGCGGCAGCGGCCGGGGACGCGGCAGCGGCAGCCGCCGGTGAGGCGACCGACTGCACCGGAATCGGCGCGGAGGTCGGTGCGACGACGGCCGGCTTCGTCTCGGCGGGCTTGGTCTCTGCTGGCTTGGCGGGCGCGCTGGTGGGGGCAGGCTGCGAGCAGGCGGCAAGCATCGACGTGCCGATGGTGGCGGCAAGCCCCAGCGCAGCCCGGCCGAGGAACGCCCGGCGGCTCATCGGGAGCTTGGTAGGAGTCTCCATGGTGGTACCCTCCGGTCCGACTAGCACGATCCCACGTCGGGAGAGCGCCCGCCACACTGGACGCGCGGCGGCGCAAAGAAGTTCCGGCAGTATACGCGCGGCCCCGAAGCCTATCAAGAGACACCGGTACAAACCCGACGCCTGCACCTTTGGGCAAATGCACCGATGATGAGGGGCAAGACACGGCCATACGGCGACCGCGACGCACCCGGGCGACCGCGACGCACCCGGGGCCAACAGCCCCATCTCGTAGGCCGACACTCACCGCCGGGCCACGACTGCCCGCCTGGCCACACGGCACCACTCACCACGTCACCCCGACTGATGTCGTTGCGCGCGGCCCGCCGGGCCCGCCGTCCATTTCAGGCCGCCCCGCACGAGTGATCTGCATTGGCGCACCAGGCCGCACCAGCCATCAACTGCGGACCAGGGCCATACCACCCACCTGCATTGGCGCACCAGACCACACACCATGTCATCCCGACCGAAGCGAGGAACGAGCGAAACGGAGGGATCTCGGCCGTAGTAACCTCGGGCTGTCATCCCTCCACTTTGTTCGCTGACGCTCACATCGGTCGGGATGACAGGAGAGGATGTCTCACTCGCTTTCGTCGGGATGACGTGGTGGCCGGACGACGCGTTTGGGCGCAGGATGACAGGGTGAGTGGGCGCGCATCACAGGGCCGTCCGGTCTCATGCCTGGGTGCCTCCGTCCTGTAGGCCCGCTTCCCCGTCTCTGGACGCCCCCGGCGCACCCGCGCCCTATGGGCGGTTGTCCTCACCGAGATCGTCGGCCGGGTCCGCGCGGGGGGTCGCGGCACCGTTCGACGTGGCCTGTGGCCCGGCCTGGGCGGCGTCGATCTGCGCCAGCAGCTCGGCAGCGCGGGCCTGGATGCGCCGCAGATGCGCCACCCCCACGTCCGTGACCGTGCGGACCAACGCAAGCTTGCGGTCCACGTCGGCCAGCCGGCCATCGTCGATGCAGTAGGTGTTTTGCAGCAAAACACTCTGCACCGCCGCCGTCAGGTCCGCACGGGGCGTCGCGGCGGCCGTGTTCAGCAGCCGGGCCAACTCACCTTCGTCCTTGACCGGGGCCAGCGTCATCGCCCGCGCAATGTCGAGCCGCTCCTCTTCCAGCGCCTGCGCCAGCATCGGGCGGTCCGCGATGTGCAGCCAGCGCGAGATGGTCCCCGGCGAGATGCCAGTGCCCCGGCTGATCTCGCGGACGCCCAGGCCGGACGCCGCCAGCAGCCGGATCGCCTCCAGGCGCTCCTTGCCGGTCAGGTCAACCCGCTGCACGTTCTCCACGAGGTTCAGGAAGAACTGCTTGTGCTCGTCCACCTGGGTCTTGATCAGCGCCGGGATCGTCTCCAGGCCCGCGCGGATGGTGGCGCGCAGCCGGCGATTGCCGGCAATAACGAGGTAGCCGTCAGCGTCCGGCGTCACCAGGATCGGCTGCAAGACACCGTGTTCGCGGATCGACGCCGCCAGTTCGTTCAGCTTGCCCTCGTCGTAGCTGCGCCGGCTGTTGCGGGGCTCTGGCGTCTCCTGAATGCGCTCCACAGGCAGGCTGGCAACATGGATCGGGTGCAAGGCCCGGGCGGCCTCGGCGGCCAGGGCGCGCTGCTCGCCCAGGTCGAGCGGGCGCGCAGCCACCGCCCCGATCTTCATCGTGCGTGTGCGTGCCACCGGCTCAGCCCCCGGTCACGGGCGCGTCAGCGAGTTGGCGGCGCTCCATGTCAGCCAGCACCGCTTCCGCGACCGGCCGCCACAGCCGCCCACGCAGCGAGTAGGTCAGCACGGCACGGCTCTCCGGGATTGACGGCAGGACCGGGTGCCCGAACCGTGCCCCAAGCTGCTCGATCTGCTGCAAGAACGCCGTATGCTCCGTCCAGCGCGGCTTTACGCGGACCGGCAGCAGGCCCAGCACGCGCGTGAACGGGTGTTCGTGGCGCGTCTGCTCCAGCACCAGCAACATCCGCTCCAGCGCCCGCACCGCCTGGTGCTCCGGCATGGCCGGCACGATGACCACGTCGGCGCGGGCCACGCCCGGCAGGCTGTCGTCCAGGGCCGGCGGCGTGTCGATCAACTCAACGTCCGGGGTGAACGGCAGCGGCTCGCCGTCCGCCACCAGCGCGATATTCTTGGAGTAGCGGCCGTCCTCACAGCCGTGGTCCCGCAAGATGTCGCGCAGCCCCTGCTGCGGGTCGAGGTCACGCAAGATGACGCACTTACCGGCCCGCGCAAGCTCCCGCGCCAGGAACCACGTCGTCGTCGATTTGGCCACGCCGCCCTTCCGGTGCGCCACACAGATGGTGTACCAGGACCGCTCGGTGAACTGCGGCAAGTGCGGCCGGACCTCGGCCTGCTCGGCAGCCGCGCGGTCGGCCCGAGCGTCCCGTGCACGTGCCCCAGCGGCGGCACGCACGTTCGGCAACGTCGGCGCTGCGAGTGGCTCCGCGTTGGCCCGACGCCCCCCTGTCGTTGTCGGGCTGCCTTCCGGCGTGGGCAAGGGCGTCGGCTCATTGGCGGCAGGGTCGAGGTGCAGGCTCGTAAGCGGGTCCGCCGCCATCAGCGCCGCCCCGTCCGAGCGCGGCACCAGCCTGACCGGCTCACCATGCAGCGGGGCCGCCGCCGGCGCCGCACTTCGGTCCTCGCCCCGCTCGATGCGGAGCACTTCGTCAACCGGGTAGCGCACGCCGCCCCGAAGTTTCATCCGGCGGATGCGGCCGTCGCGCGCCATCCGCTCCAAGGTGCGCGACGTGCAGCGCCAGCGCTCGCACAACTCGGCGGTCGTCAGCACGGTCGGCAACTCTGACGCGAGCGCTCCGGCCATCGTTGTGCCTCCTGTCGTCTACTGTCGTCTTGACAGAGGATACGGAATCGGGGAGAACGCGACAGAACAGGCGGGTCACAGGCAGATCACAAAAGGCACGACATCCGTCATACTGCCAGCAAGCGTCTGAGCACACAACTTGCCAGGGCAGACCGACGGCCAGACCAGCGCTGCATGAGGTCGTTTTGACGGTTTCGGGTGGATGTGGTACACCGTTGCAGCCCTGCGGCACGGGAAGCGCGCGGCGCGTCGGAGTGGGTTGGAGCAGCGAGGGCGTATGACTGCCCGTACTGATGACGACCAGGACAGTCCACACGGACTGGCTAGTCGCGCAATGGACGATGGCGTCACGTCGGGCCAACACGTCCACCGCCCCGCCCACCAGGCCCCACATGAGGCCCGCGCTGGTCTGGATGCCCGCACCGACCCTGCGGCGGAGCGTGTCAAGGCGGCGCGGCGGGCACGTCACGAGGCGCGGCAGCAGGCCGTCGCGGTGCGGCGACCGTGGCACGTGGGTTGGTTTGGGTGGCGCAGATCGGGCGATCTGGGCACGGCTACTACCTGGGCCGACCGACGGGCCTGGGCGGCCTGGGCAGACGGCCCCCGTAGCCGTTGGGTCGGGCTGGCCATCCTCACGGTCGTGGCACTGGTCGTCTGGGTGGAGGTCGCCGCCGTTGGCCGGCCGAGCGAACAGGCCGAATTGCAGGGTGGCGCGGCTGCCAGAGCCACGGATGCGACGCTGGCCTCCCCCACGCCCCTGGCCGAGTTGCCGACGCCGACCGGCCCGGCCGTCAGCATCGGCATGGTCGAGGCGAACGGACCGGTGGCCGGCTGCACGTTGCACGCGCCGTTGGCCGACTTTCGTGCACGCGTCGGCCCTGAGATCGTGGGCGACTGCGTGGACGCGGCCCAGGCTGCCGCCGACGGGGACGTCCGGCAGCGGACGACGCACGGCGAAGGATTCTGGCGGGCGGCCGACCAGCGGATTGCGTTCACGGACGGCACGCAGACCTGGCTGACCGCGCCGACCGGCATCGTGCGGCGGCGCAACAGCGAGCGCTTCGCTTGGGAGCCGGACGCCGACGCCGGCCCTCGGCCCGCCAGGACCGCCCGTGTCCAGCCGCCAGCCCAGGCGGGCAGCATCCTGCCGGCGCGGCGCATCGTCTCCTATTACGGCAATCCGCTCTCCAGCAGCATGGGCGTGCTGGGCGAGATGCCGCCCGAGAAGCTCTTTCCGCGCCTGAACACGCAGGCCGCGGCGTACAAAGCCGCTGACAGCAGCCGGCCCGTCGTGCCGGCGCTGGAACTGGTGGCCGTGGTGGCGCAGGCCGACGCCGGGCCGGACGGCCTGTACCGGCTGCGTATGGACACGGAGTTGATCGAGCGGGTCGCCCGCTGGGCCGACGAGCAGGGGTATTTGCTGATCCTTGATGTGCAGACCGGGCGCGGGGACGTGGACGAAGAAGTGCGCTGGCTCCTGCCGTTCCTGAAGCGCCCGAACGTCCACCTCGCGTTGGACCCGGAGTTTGCGATGCCGGCCGGGCAGGTGCCCGGCAAGCGCGTCGGCACCATGGACGCCGCCGCCATCAACGGGGTACTGCGGACGCTGGCCGAACTGGTCGAGGCCGAAAACCTGCCACCCAAGCTGCTGGTGGTCCACCGCTTCACCGAGGAGATGGTGACGCACACGGAGAAGATCGCGAACGACCCGCGCGTGCAGGTGGTGATGGTGATGGACGGCTTCGGCGGCCCGGCCGTCAAGTCCCGCCAGTACGACGACCTGATCGTGCAGCCGGGCGCGCAGTACACAGGCTTCAAGCTGTTCTACCGCCACGACGAGCCGCTGATGACGCCGCAGCAAGTGTTGCTGCTGGACCCGGCGCCAGACCTCATCATCTACCAGTGAGCGAGGGGCGTCGAGGCGCGATGCATCGCGCGCGCGGCACGCATCTGGCATCGCCACAACCTGCCCGAAACTGAGGCGATGGCCGATTCTGCACGCGCCGGCCGAAATTCTGATAAAATTAGTCGGATTCTCCCGCGAGGGCCGATACATGCTCACCATGACCGATAACGCAGTCTCCCAGTTGAAGAACCTGCTCAAGAAGGACCCCAATCCTGAGAAGGCGCTGCGGGTCTACGTGTCTCCTGGTGGCTGCTCAGGCTTTTCTTATGGCATGCAGCTCGATGACGAGCGCTCAGACGACGACACGGTGCTGAAGTTTGAGGACGTGACCGTCGTGGTGGACGAGTTGAGCCTGCCGCAGCTTGACGGCGCACAGATCGACTACGTCAACGCGCTGATGGGCGGCGGCTTCGTCGTCCAAAACCCGAACGCCACCAAGACCTGCTCGTGCGGGCAGTCATTCGACACGGCGGCCAGCGGCGCCGCCCCGCGTCCTTGTAGCTAACCGCCGCACCTCGTAGGGGCGTGCCGCTGGCACGCCCGCTTCCTTCCGGACCGCGCTGGCTTCGCACCGGCATGCCCGCCCGACTGCGCCAGCGGCACACCCGCCGACCTGCCACCCCGTGCCGGGGCAGCGTGCGGACCCTGGCAGCTAGATCGTGCCGCCGAGCATCCGTGAGCCAGTCGGGGCCGGGCTGCCGCCAGCGGGTTCCATCGTCACGCCGAACGACTGCCAGCGCGACAGCTTCTCCGGGCACTTGATGAACGTGTAGCCGTTGCCAGCCTTGTCCGTCCAGGTCAGGATGCCCGCACTCTCCCGCGTGCCGTCGTTGCCGGCCACCCACAACTGGTAGTTGCGACCCTGCGGCAGCGGCGGAAGGTTCCGCACCATCAGCATGCCCTCGTTCGTGTCCGGGTCGATGTAGACCCGCCCGAACGCCTCCGGGGCGTCGCCGGTACCGGACAGCGGCCGAATCTGCGTGTCGGCCGCCTGCAGAACCGCCGTGACCCGTATGTAGTTCTGCGCGCGCTCGGTCAGCATGGCGATGCGCGAGTTCTGGGTGTCAAGCTCTGAGCGCAACGACATGGCCCAGGCCGTGCTGCCAGCCGCAACCGTCAACCCGATGGCCGCCACGACGCCGGCCGCGCTGATCGGCAGTCGGAACCGGCCTACACCCAGCAGTTGGCGCGTCGGTCGCTGGCCGCCTGCACCGCCGCCACCCGGCACCAGCCGCGCCCGCGATGCCTCAGCCAGCACGCGCGACTTCAGCCCTGCCGACGGCTCGCTTTGCGGCAGCGCCAGCGCGATGGCGGCAGCCGTCTCGGCGTGCGCGGCAAGCTCCTCCCGACAGGCCGCACAGCCCGACAGATGGTCTTCCAGCACGTCGCGCTCGTCAACGTCCAGCGCATTCAGGGCGAGCAGCGGGAGCAGCTCGCGGACTTCTTCACAAGTCAGGCTCGTCATGGTGCCCCCGGCCGTAGCTCGGCAAGCTCCAATGAGCCGCGCAGCTTCTGCATTGCTAGTCGTAATCGGGTCTTGATGGTGCCCAGCGGCTCGCCCAGCGCCGCCGCAATCTCCACCTGGGTTAGGCCGCGCAGATACGCCATCTCCACGGCGATGCGCTGCTCGGTCGGCAGTTGGCGCAGTGCCCGCGCCACGGCCTCGCCGCTCAACGATTGCAGCACGTCGTCGACCGGGTCGCGCTCCGTCACCAGCGGTTCAAGAGCGGCTTGCGACGCCCCATACCGCTGTTCGAGGCGGCGGCGGCGCAGACGGTCCACCGCGCGGTGGTGGGCCACGCCCAACAGCCACGCGATCAGCCGGCCACGGTCTGGCGAGTACGCTTCCGGCCGCTGCCACAGCTTGAGGAACGTCTCTTGCACGATCTCTTCGGCGGCCTCGCGCTCGGACAGCAGCTTGAGCGACAGGGAGAAGACCGCGCGCGAATGGCGCTCGTACAACTGTTCGAGCGCGCCAACATCCCCGGACCCGAGGCGCTCCGCGAGCACCTCGTCAGCGAGGAGGGTGACGTCAACGGCCTGTGACATCACGGGCGATGCCGCGACCTGGCGCCAATCATGGTCGGCAGTATACCCGCCACTGGCCGCAAGTGGAAACGATGCCGTGAGTGCGGTGAGCGTTTGCATCCTACGGGGTATACGCCTAGCCCCACCCCGGCGGATTGACGCCAGGCCAGATCCATTGCGACACCGTTTCGTCCTTGCGGCGAAGCGCATCGTTTGAGGGCGTTGCAGCACTGCCATCACGGGCCGTTCTCGGTTGCGTCTGCGAGTGACCGGTAGCTCTGCGTCAGCAACGCAGCGATCTCCTCCAGCAACGGGCTGTTCGGGTCCTTCCCCTCACGAATCCACTGGTCGGACAGGTCCATCGCTGCCGCGCGAGCATCGCCGGCCGGCAGCATGCGCGCAGCCGGCGCCTGGTAGACCTCCGCGTAGGTGGTGGCCAGCGCCAGCGCCGTGCGGTCAGGGTACTGGTCACGGTTCCGGTGGACGGCCCACCAGTTCACTTCGAGCGCCGCTGCCGTGGCCGGGTCGTACGGGCCGTTGGCCGGCTCACGGATGTAGGCGTAGAAGCGGCGCATGTACGCCTCCGCGAGGCCATCGTGCGCGCCCTGCCGCGCCCACACCACTTGCGCTTGCGTGCCCAGGTACGATGCGTAGACGGCCCCCGGCAGCATCAGCCCGAACTGGCCGCGCGTCAGCCGCAACAGCAGATCGAAGAGCGTCGGCCAACTGAGCCAGGCCATCGACAGCATTGCCCGTGGGGCCACCGATCAGTCGCGCCAGGTGCAGAACGTATCGACCACCGCGACCCAGATGGCAAGCGATGTCGAACAGGTGGCTGACAACGCGCGCAGTGTAGCTGCCGCCTCAGAGCAGACCAAAGAGTCGGCCGCCCAGGGTGCGCGGGCGGTCCATGAGACCGTCGATGGGATGGCCAAGATCAAGCAGGTGGTTGCGATCGCGGCCGGCAAGGTCGCAGAGCTGGGCAAGCTTGGCGAGAAGATCGGGGCGGTGGTCGAGACCATCGACGACATCGCTGAGCAGACCAACCTGTTGGCCCTGAACGCCGCCGTCGAAGCCGCACGGGCTGGCGAACACGGGCGGGGCTTCGCGGTCGTGGCCGACGAGGTCCGCAAGCTGGCCGAACGCAGCCAGCGTGAGACCAAGGCGATCTCTGACCTGATCCGCGAAGTGCAGGCTGGGACCAAAGACGCGGTCGGCGCGATGGAGCAGGGATCAGCGAAGGTCGAGGCCGGATCGGCGAAAGCCGACGAAGCGGGCGTGGCGCTCGGAGAGATCCTGCGGGCGGTCGAGGCGACGGTCGGACAGGTGACGCAGATCGCGACGGCGGCGCAGGAGATGGCCGGTGGGGCACGCGGTGTGGTCGATGCGATGAGCAGCATCAGTGCAGTGGTGGAGGAGAATTCGGCGGCCACCGAGGAGATGGCGGCACAGGCCGGGCAGGTCACGGCCTCGATTGAATCGATCGCGGCTGTCTCGGAGGAGAACAGTGCTGCGACCGAGCAGGTCTCGGCCTCAGCCGAGGAGATGAGCGCCCAGGTCGAGGAGATGAACGCCCAGGCTGAGGAGCTTGCGGCGACAGCTGAGCAGCTTCAGGGACTGGTGGCCAAGTTCCGCCTTGACGATGGAGCGCAGGCCGTCGTCACACGCCGCCGGGCCGACGATTGGGGGACCAAGCGTCCTCGGACGGCCGGGCGACGGGCAAGCTGAACGGGGACAGTAAACATGCAGACGACCACTACCACGACGGTCAGCGACGATGAGCAGATCGTCGGCCTGGAGCTGGCGGGCGAAAGCTACGGGGTCGATATTAGCCGGGTGCAGGAGATCATCCGGATGCAGCCGATTACAGCGATCCCGAACCGGCCGGCCTTTGTCGAGGGGGTCACCAACCTGCGTGGGCGGGTGATCCCGGTGATGGATCTGCGGGCGCGGTTCGGGCTGGCCGCCCCCGAGCCGACCCGCCGGAGCCGGATCGTGGTTGCGGAGTTGGGGACCCACACGGTGGGACTGATCGTCGATGGGGTGTCCGAAGTGTTGCGGGTGACCGGTGAACAGATCGAGCCACCCTCGGCCCTGGTGAAGACGGCCGACTCGATGTTCCTGCGTGGGGTTGCGAAGATCGCTGATCGTCTGATCCTGCTGCTCGACCTTGCGCACATCCTCTCGGGCAGTGAGCAGGAAGAACTAGTGGGTCACGTCGTATTTGATGGGGGATGCGTCAATCTGGTCGGATCCTCAACTATATGGAGCGTGACCCACTTGTGGGTCACGCCGCAGGTACTTGAGCATAGGCCAGGGTGGACGGTGAACCACCGAGGCGCCGTTGTCTGGCGCGTTGACGGCGTTCGTA
>JBBQBU010000032.1:0-21059 GCA_038318015.1 Chloroflexota bacterium
CCGATTTTGCTCGCCGACCAGACCGCGTCAAAGCCCTCTTCGGACGCTACCTCAAGCTCATGGCCCAGCCGGACACCGTCGATCTCACCGCTGTCGCCGACGCGGCCTAGTTCAGAACGTTTTCTGACGATCTATAGCAGCGGCGCTTCGTCTCAATCTCGATGCGGGTGGCCTCGAACAGGTATTCGTGGATCTTCTCACCGTCCAGCTTGAGGTGGTCGCACAAGCGTACGCCGTTCAGCGAGATCTCGTCTGTCTTCACCACCCGCACGACCATCTCGCCGTCTGCGCCCGCCAGGACCAGTTCCGGTGGGTCTTTCAGCGTGTCAATGCCCAGCACCATGCCGCGCGCGACGTGATCTTCGTCGTCGTCATTGCCCTTGTTCTTGTTGTCCTTCTTATCCTTGTCGTCGGCCGCCAGCGCAACGGATGACGGAGAGGACGTGACGACGACCTCCAGGCCGGACGCCGCCGCGGTCAGGGCCAGCGCCAGGACGATGGCACGGAGCAGCAGCCACGATCCGCAGGTGAGCATCGTTCACTCCTTTTGGTTCCGAAGCCGGCAGGGTCCGGCGCAGCAATGCGTGGATACAGGACGCCGGAGACCGCGCAAAAGGGTCCGCGTGCGCGGCGCATGATGCCAGATGCGCCTGCCGCTCGGGTAGGCAGACAGGAACTGGCGCACGCGACCCCTGGGCGGATTCTCACCCCGACGGCCCGACCACCGATGTCCGATACGTATGCCCCGCCAAAACCTCGCCCGGGTGGCCAGACCGTTGCTGCTGGTCCGGTCGTGCGCTTGCTAGGAGCGTCCGGTCATGGGTGGTCGGCCCGATGGTCGGCAGGCACCCTCAGTTTACCGATCCTTAACGGCGCTTAAACCCCTGTTAAGGGTGGGTTGACATCCTCTTGTTAAGCTCCGGGCCACGGCGAGAGTGATGCTCCGCCTCCCACGAAAGGGGAACTCAGGCATGATTCGACGAACACCGGTGAGCCGACGTCAGGCCGTCGCCGTGATGCTGGCCGGGCTCGGCGTGCTCGCCAGTGCGTGTAGCTCGGCTGCCACCCCGAGCGCGGCACCGAAGACGGAGAGCAAGCCGGCTGACGCGAAGCCGACCGAGGCCGCGAAGCCTGCCGCCAGCCCGGCAGCAGCAGCCGCTGCCGCCAGCCCAGTAGCAGCAAGCTCGCCGGCCGCCGCTGCAAGCCCAGTAGCAGCAGGCTCGCCAGCGGCGGCAGCGAGTGCCGGTGCCGGTCTCGGCGTCATCAAGGGGCCGGGCGAGGGCGAGGCCAAGGCGCTGACTGGCGCCGGCACGACCTTCCCAGCACCACTCTACTCGAAGTGGTTCAACGACTACAAGGCGCTGACGGGCGTCGAGATCAATTACCAGGCCATCGGTAGCGGCGGTGGCATCAAGGCGATCTCTGACCAGACGGCTGACTTCGGCGCGACCGACGGCCCGATGTCGGAAGAACAGCTCAAGGCGGCCAAGGGCGGAGACATCCTCCACATCCCGATGGCGATTGGCGCGGTCGTGCCGATTGTCAACATCCCAGAGCTTGCGGGGAAGGCTCTGCGCTTCAGCGGTGAGTCGCTGGCCGGCATCTATCTCGGCACCATCACCAAGTGGGACGACGCCAAGATCAAGGCCGACAACCCGAGCGCGACCCTGCCGAGTAAAGACATCGTGGTGGTGCATCGCTCGGATGGTAGCGGCACGACATTCATCTTCACCGACTACCTGTCGAATGTCAGCCCGGACTGGAAGAGCAAGGCTGGCACCGCGACCGCCGTCAGCTGGCCGACCGGCCTGGGCGGCCAGGGCAACGCCGGCGTCACCAACGAAGTGAAACAGAACCCGTACTCCATCGGCTATGTCGAGTTGATCTACGCCATCCAGCAAAAGCTGGCACCGGGTGAGGTCAAGAACAAGGACGGCCAGTACGTCGTGCCAAGCATCGAGACTACCACAGCTGCTGCGGCCAGCTTGGCAGCGAACATTCCGGCCGACATGCGGGCCTCAATTGTCAATGCGCCGGGCGCGACATCGTATCCAATCTCGGGCTTCACCTGGATTCTTGCCTACAAGAACATGCCCGAGAAGACCAAGGCCGTCGCCCTGACGCGGATGATGTACTGGGCGATCTATGACGGCCAGAAGGTGAACGCAGATTTGGGGTACTCACCGCTGCCGGCCGACCTCGTCAAGCGCGCTGACGACATGATCCAGAGCATCCAGGCGGGCGGGGCGAAGGCGTTCCCAGGCCGCTAACCGCCCCAACTCACCGCCCCCGGAACCCACACCTGTGTGGTTCCGGGGGCATCGCACATCGGGGTACATCGTCAAAAGCAACCAGGAGGAGCGCATGGCACAGGCGCGGGTAACGCACCCGCAATCATCGCGGATTGGTACGGCTGGATCTGCGGACCGCATCTTCCGATCAGTCGTCACTGGCCTGAGTGGGCTGGTCATCGTCATCATGGCCGGGCTGGTTGCGTTGTTGATTTTCGAATCCTGGCCGTCGATCATGCGGTACGGGCCGGGCTTCATCACGTCGTCCACCTGGGATCCCGTCAAGGAAGAGTTCGGCGCGTGGCCGTACGTCTATGGCACCGTCTTCAGTTCGACGCTGGCGCTGCTGATCTCGACACCGATCGCGGTGGGCGCGGCGCTCTTTCTCGCCGAGTACGCGCCGCCGTGGCTGCGTGATCCGGTCTCATTCATCGTCGAGTTGCTTGCTGCCATCCCCAGCATCATTTACGGGTTGTGGGGCTTCTTTGTGCTGGCGCCGATTATGCGCGGCGTCGTTGAGCCAGCCCTGAAAGCCGTCCTTGAGCCGATCCCGATCCTCAACACGCTGGTTCAGGGGCCGCCGCTGGGTCGCGACATCTTCATCGCTGCGGTCATCCTCTCCATCATGATCCTGCCAACCATCATGTCCGTGGCGCGCGAAGTGTTCATGACGGTACCGAACACGCAGCGCGAAGGCATGATCGCGCTGGGCGCGACGAAGTGGGAGACGATCACCGGGGCGGTGCTCCCGTATGCGCGCTCGGGCGTCATCGCCGCGGCGATGCTGGGGCTGGCTCGTGCCCTTGGCGAGACGATGGCCGTGACCATGGTCATCGGCAACAGTTCGCGCAACGTGAACTTCTCGCTGTTCACTCCGGGTTACACGATGGCAAGCGCCATCGCGAACCAGTTCCGTGAAGCCGACAAGGAAATCTACTTCGCGGCAATCGTGAACGTAGCGCTCGTGCTCCTGCTGGTCAGTGGGGTCGTCAACGGCCTGGCCCGACTGATCGTGTGGAAGTTCGCGAGTCGCGGCGCGATGCGGGCCTAAGGGGATGC
The DNA here is from genome assembly GCA_038318015.1 of Chloroflexota bacterium. GTDB lineage: Bacteria > Chloroflexota > UBA6077 > UBA6077 > JACCZL01 > JADZEM01. The sequence goes on from JBBQBU010000032.1 coordinate 3,351, forward strand.
CGATGCAACGCGAAGCGTCCGTGGGCAACCTGGCCGGGTCGAGCAGCGTCATTGCCACGACCGCGCAGGCCTTTCGGCGGAAACTGTTCGATCAGTTTATGTTCGGGATAGTGGTCTTGTGTGCCGCGCTTGCCGTGGTGGTGCTCGCCATCATCCTCCTCGACGTAGCCATCAAGGGCGCACCTGCCCTGAACTTTGCCTTCTTCACTGAGCGTCCGCTGCCACTTGGCGAGGTCGGCGGCGGCGTGGCACCGGCAATCATCGGGACGCTGCTGATGCTGGCCGTGGCCGCGCTGATTGGTGTACCCATCGGCGTCGGCACGGCAATTTACCTGGCGGAGTACGGCACTGGGCGCTTCGCTGACGCTGTGAGCTACACCATCGACATGCTGGCCGGTGTACCCTCCGTCGTAGTGGGCGTCTTCGTCTGGGCAGTGCTGGTCCGCCAGGTGTTCGGGTCGTTCTCTGGGCTTACCGGTGCCGTCGCCCTGGCCCTGCTCATGATTCCCATCATCACACGAACGGTCGAGGAGATGCTGCGGCTGGTGCCGGACACCTACCGCGAGGCAGCACTCGGCATGGGCGTCTCCCGCGCGAAAACGATCATGTACGTCGTGATCCCGACTGCCAAGGGCGGTATTGTCACGGGTGTGGTCCTGGCGATGGCCCGCGCCGGCGGCGAGACCGCGCCCCTGATCCTGACGGCGCTGGGCAACCAGTTTTTCAACCTGGATCTGATGCAGCCGATGGCGGCATTGCCGCTCCAAATCTACGCCTATGCATCGTCGCCATATGCTGACTGGCATACGAAAGCCTGGGGCAGCGCGCTGGTGCTGATCATCGTCGTCGGCATCCTGAGCATGCTGACACGGCTGGCGACGCGCGGGAAGTTCTAGCGCACGGGCATCGACACGGTAGATTCCTTGCTGTCGAAAGGCAGTTCATCCACACTCCCAGCCGCCGGAGTGTAGAACCATGCATGCGGCATGATGGAGGCAAATGTGGCGACAGAAGTAGCGCCGGCGGCCAGCGCGCGCGCCAGTGAAGCAATCAGCATGCGGGTTGAGGGTCTCACCGCGTTCTATGGCGCGCATCGGGCCATTGAGAACGTCGATATGGTGATTGAGCCGAACGCCGTCACGGCCATCATTGGGCCGTCCGGATGCGGCAAGTCTACGTTGATCCGGTGCCTCAACCGCATCCACGAGATCGTGCCTAAGGCGCGCGCCGAGGGCAAAGTGCTCCTGGGCACCGACGACATTTACGCCAAGGGCATTGACGCGGTGGCCGTGCGCCGGCGCATCGGCATGGTATTCCAGAAGCCAAACCCGTTCCCGATGATGTCGGTCTACGACAACGTCGCGTCAGGGCTGCGCCTGAACGGCCTGGCCGGCGATGTGAACGTTGACGAGGTGGTTGAGCGCAGCTTGCGGCAGGCGGCCCTCTGGGACGAGGTGAAGGATAAGCTGAAGGCCGGCGGCGCGTCGCTGTCGGGCGGGCAGCAGCAGCGCCTGTGCATCGCCCGGTCGATTGCGGTGCAGCCGGATGTGCTGCTGATGGACGAGCCATGCTCCGCGCTTGATCCGATTGCGACTTACCGCATCGAAGAGCTGATCGTGGAGCTGAAGCAGCGGTACACCATCGCCATCGTGACCCACAGCATGCAGCAGGCGTCGCGTATCTCAGACAACACGGCGTTCATGCTGGCGGGCGAGGAGCGCGTGGGCCGGCTCGTCGAGTTCGCACCGACCCGGCAGATCTTTACCAACCCACAGGACAAGCGCACGGAAGACTATATTACCGGCCGCTTCGGCTGATCGGGGGGACACCATGGCCGTGACGGCTCGGGCGGCATTCGACCGCCAACTTCAGGCACTCCAGGATGACACCCTGCTGCTCGGGAACATGGTCGAGAAGGCGATTGAGCGCTGCATTGATGCGCTGGTGCGCCTGGACGCCGACCTTGCTCGCCAGATCGTCGCCGACGACAAGCAGATCAACGCCCGGCGCTTCCGTCTCGAAGACGAAGCAGTGCACTTGATCGCGACGCAGCAGCCTATCGCCAGCGACCTCCGGCTGATCGCGTCGGTCATCCACATCTCGACGGACCTTGAGCGGATGGGCGACTATGCGGCCGGCATCGCCAAGATCGTGCTGCTGCACGGCGACCAGCCGCCCGTCAAGCCGCTGATCGACATCCCACGGATGGCGGAACTGGGGTGCTCAATGCTACGCCGCAGCCTGGACACGCTGGTCCGCCGCGATGCAGACGAGGCGCGACGAATCATCCAGGAAGACGATCTGGTTGACGCCCTGTATGACCAGATCTACCGCGAACTGCTGACCTACATGATCGAAGACCCGACGCTGATCCACCGGGCGACGTGGCTGCTCTGGGCGGCGCACAACCTCGAACGGATCGCTGACCGCGCCACCAACATCTGCGAGCGCGTGGTGTACATGGTGACGGGCAAGATCGAGGACGACAACTCGTCGCTGTACTGACTCGTACCGACGGTTGCAGATGGCGTGATGCTCACTCCTCTGCAACCCGAGCGGCGCGAGCACATTTCCATGTCATGGCGCGTGATTTCGTTGCGCGCAGCATGACGACATCACTCGGCATGACATGGTTGGGGCGGCGCTCGGTTCGGATGGCAGACACGTGTGGGCGCTTCGGTCGGAATGACAGGGGCGAGTGAGGCGTCGGCCATCCTGCCATTGATTCTCGCGCAGGCGGCGTGGATACCATGCCGCTTCTTTGTGCCATCCACGATCGTGCACCGATGGCAATGCAGCCACAATGAATTGGCGAAAGATTTACCTGCTGTTAATCTCGCCTAACGGTGGGTTAAGGGGTGGCCTGACGCGCCAACCGTACCATCCTGGCAGTGTCTGCAGTGCGGCACGGGGGCCATCGCCACCGTACTCGCCACGTTTCATAGGAGGAAACATTCCCATGCGATTTCGCTCATTGCTGCTGGTACTGCTCGCCCTCGTGGTGGCGTTGCCAGCCACATCCGTCAACGCCCAGCTTGCGCTGAACGGCGCCGGCGCGACGTTCCCGGCACCGCTCTACACCAAGTGGTTCAACGAGTACGCGAAGAACACCGGCGTCCAGATCAACTACCAGGCGATTGGCAGCGGCGGTGGCATCAAGGCCATCACCGACAAGACGGTGGACTTCGGCGCGACTGACGGCATCCTGACCGCTGCGCAGCAGGCGGCAGCGCCAGACGTGCTACACATCCCGATGACCTCGGGCTCGGTGGTGCTGGCCTACAACGTGCCCGAGATCGAGGGCAAGTTGAAGCTGACGCCTGAGACGCTATCGGCTATCTTCATGGGCACCATCGTCAAGTGGAACGACGCGGCCCTGGCTGCCGACAATCCGGACGTGTCGCTGCCGAACAAGGACATCGTCACGGTCCACCGCTCGGACGGCAGCGGCACCACCTTCATCTTCACCAACTACCTGACGAAGGTCAGTCCGGCCTGGGCGAGCAGCATCGGCAACGCCACCGCCGTCAATTGGCCGAATGGCCTCGGCGGGCAGGGCAATGCGGGCGTGGCTGGCGAAGTCAAGGCGAACGACGGTGCCATCGGCTACGTCGAATTGGTCTATGCGACCCAGAACAAGATGCCGTTCGCAACCCTGAAGAACGCGTCTGGTGCCTGGGTGGATGCCTCCATCGCGGCGACGACCGCCGCCGCTGAAGGCGTGGTGCTGCCGGATGACATGCGGGTGATGATTACCAACTCCACGAATCCGACGGCGTACCCCATCGCCGGCTTCACCTGGATCCTGGCGAATCAGGCCCAGGCCGACGCCACCAAGGGACAGGTGCTGGTCGAGATGCTGACCTGGGCCGTCAGGGACGGGCAGGTCTTCACAAGTGAACTCGGGTATGCGCCGCTGTCGCCCGAGGCGGCTATGAAGGCCGAGGCGCTGATCGCCTCCATCACCTACTAGGTCCGACCTTACGACGTCCGACCTCGAAGCACGGGCAGAGCACGACATCAGGTCCGGCGTGTGTACCTCACGCCGGACCCTCACGCTGATTCGTAGGAGCGCCACCCCATGATTTGTGGGGGTGGCGCTCGTTTCGTGAGCGCAGGCCGTCGGTTGGCGAGCCGGGGTATCCTGGCACGATTCTTGCCTCTCCGCTGATTGCGGATGTGCCACGTTACTCGTCGCTGGACGTGCGACTGTCACCGCTGCGAGAGGGACCGTGCGATGGTACTTGATCTCGTTGTCAGGCTATTCGGGTCACAAGCGGTACGAATGCTCGCCACCGAAGTAGCCGTGGCGCTCGCATGCCAGGCTGCTCAGTACGCTGCCGGCAGCGTGGCCCAGAAGGCGGTCGGGCGACGCAAGGTGCCGACTTCGACACCTGTATCAGTCGTGCCCGAACCGACGCAGCGCACCACGCTGAGCCGGGATGTGCGTGCCAAGCAGCCTCCAACTCCCGCTGACGCCACCTTGCATGCCGTGCCAGCAGTGGACGTGGTGTCTGACATACCTGGCCGAGTCCGCGTGCGGGTTCACGGTATTCTTAACAACGCAGCGCGGGCGCGCGACGTAGAGGCCATGCTCCGGATGCTGGATGGGGTGCGGACGGTCGATGCTAACCCGCGCACGGGGACGGTGCTGGTGCAGGGTGATCCTGACAAACTTTCCTCCGCGCCGTTGGTTTCGGCGTTTGGGCCAGTTCCCGCCAGCCGCGTCTGCAGGCCCGCAGACTGTCCGCCACACCTGCACCTCGTGGTCGGCTGAGGGGGAAGATCCAGCAGCGAAAGATGGGACGGCGCCGCTGTCATCGGCGGTCCCGACGAGGCTAGACGACGCGTTCCCACTGGTCGCCGAGTTCCACGCCCAGCCCCGGCTTCTCCGACAGGTGCACCATGCCGTCGCTGTCCGGCTCGAAGTACGGCGGCGCGATGACGCCCTGGAAGTCGGCTGCCGCGACGACGGGGAGGTCTTGCAGCAGTTCGACGTACGGGGAATTCGGGCAGCCGCCGCTGAGCGAGAGATGCGCGGCGATGCCGATGGCGCTGCCGCCGTGGTGCGGCACGAACAGCCGGTTGTGCATCTCGGCGTAGGCCGCCACCTTCCGTAGCTGGAACATCCCTTCTGAGCAGACGGCGTCGGCCTGGATGATGTCGTAGCAGCCACGGTCGATCAGCGTCCGGAACTCGTGCAGCCCGACGTTGTTCTCGCCCCCGGCAATCGTCTGATTGGTCGCCCGCGTCAGCGCCGCCAGATCGTCGAAGGCGTAGCGCGGAAGCGGCTCCTCCAGCCAGCGGACATCCAGGTTCTCAAGCTCGCGGCAGGTGGCGAGCGCCCGCTCGAACGTCCAGACCGGGCCGGGCTGGGTCATGGGGGTGCCGGGCGTCTGCGCCTGGTTGGCATCTACCATGATCTCCATCTTGTCGCCAACGGCCTTCCGCACGGCCTCCACCTGCGCGATGTCCTCATTCATGGTCCAGGAGTGAATCCGCAGCTTGATCGCCTTGTAGCCGAGCGCGAGGTACTGCAACGCGTCGTCGGCGCGGCGCTCCGGCGACCGTAGCTCGATCATGCTGGCGTACGCCTTGATGCGGTTGGTGTAGCCGCCCCAGATCTTCCAGAGCGGCTGGTTGGACGCCTTGCCGAAGAGGTCCCACAGGGCCATCTCGATGCCCCAGACGGGAGGGTGGGCCAACCACGGCCCGCCATTGTTGCGGATCATGTGGGTGTGCTGCTCGAACAAGAACGGGTCTTGCCCGACGAGCAGTGGCGCCAGTTGCCGCGCCACGAAGTCCGGATTGCCGACGCCGCCGCCGATGCCGGTCAGTCCTTCGTCGGTGTGCACCAGGAAGACGGTCGTGGTGCGGGTCTTGTTGCCGACGCCCGGCGACCAGGCCGGGAAGACCTCGCCGCGATAGCTGCTGCGGTACACCCGCGTCTCGACCGTGGTGATCTTCATTGAAGGATCCTCAACTTAGGGTGGTCGAAGTATACAATTGGTACTAATACATAGCGGCAAGGCGGCAAGCACTTGGCACGACGACAGGCAGGCAAACGCAGCGGCGTCACGGTGGGACTGATCTACACGCGCGTCTCATCGGACGAGCAGGCGAGCGAGCGCCTATCGCTCCCGGCACAGCTTCAAGTCTGCCGAAGCTACGCGGCTGACAAGAACTGGATCATCGGCGGCGAGCATATGGACGTGCTGTCGGGCAGCCGTGACGACCGGGCCAGCTATCAGGCGCTCCTGACCGAGGCGCGGCTGCTTGCCGGCCAGGGACGGAACGTCGCGGTCGTGGTGATGCGGCTGGACCGCTTCGGGCGCAGGGTGCTGGAGCGCGTGCGGGTCCGCGAGGAGTTGAAGGCGCTCGGCGTCTCTACGCACAGCGTTGGGGAAGGTGGCGAGGTCAGTGATCTGGTCGCCAACATTCTCGCCAGCGTTGCGCAGGAGCAGGTCGCCCGGCTTGGGGAGCGAGTCCGCGACGTGCGCCAGCACAGCCAGCAGAACGGCTGGCACGTGCCCGGCCGTGCGCCGTGGGGCTACCGTTGGCAGCCGGCGACCGAAGACGAGCGGCGGGCCGGCGCGCCGAAGAGCGTGTTGGTTATTGACGAGGCAACTGCGCCGTCCGTTCGCGAACTGTTCCGGCAGGTAGCCAGTGGCGCGATGACGACGCGGGGAATGGCGCGCTGGATCGCTGGCCTACCGGACGACGCGCGCGGACTGGTGGCGGCATCGCGCGGGACGCGACCGCGCTTACTGAGGATAACGGCCGTCCGCCTGGTGTTGAAGGGGCGGGTCTACCTGGGCCAGTTTGAAGACGGCACCTCCGGGCGGTGGGAGCCGCTCATTGACGCTACGACGTGGAACGCCGTGCAGTCGCGGGTGACCGTGAACCCGGCGCGCGGGCCGGTAAATGGCGAACATCTGCTGACGGGGCTGCTACGCTGCCCAGACTGCGGCGGGCGCATGGCCGGCTGGAAGAAGGGGCCGTACCGTCGGTACCGATGCTCGGCCTTCAACCTCGGCGGTGTGCAGCGTGAACGGGAATGTGGCGCGACGGCTACCGCGCCTGTCATTGATGACGCGGTCCTGCAACAGGTAGCGGCGCTACTGACGAATCTGGTCGATGGCGACACGAGAGTGCGGCGGGCTTTGGCGCGCGAGTGGGAACGCCGCCGTACGCCCGACGACACGGAGACACGCCAGCGGCAGCGGGCGATGGCTCGGGCAGCCAGTGACGCGGATAACGCCCGCCGCCGGATTGCAGACGCAACCCGACTGCTTGTCGATGGCGTCATATCACGTGCTGCATATGACCTGATGGCGGCCGAGGAGCAGCGCCGGCTGGAGGAAGCCGAGCGGGTTCTGCATGATGTCCCGACTGTGTCCCGGGTGACCGCTCTGCCGTCGCTCAGCGAGGTACTGTTGCTTTTCGACGGCTGGACGACGGTGATGAAGAGTACGACGATCTCGGAGCAGGGGGCGTTCCTATCACTGCTCATCGAGTCAGTGACGCCCGTGAGGGTCCGCTTCGGCAAGTACCGCGCGGATGTCGCCTGGACGGCGCTAGGCGCTGCCCTGGCGGCCGTCTCCGAGCACATACACGGCGCGGCCTGATTGTATGTTCGGGTCTGGCTGCTTGAGGAACCAGTGCCGGTCGCGTCGGATCTGGCGACCCGGTCGAAGTGTTCGCGTCCCTCACGAAGCATGACCGCGACACTCTCATGCTGGCGGCAATGCACTCCATCGTGGCGAGGACCGCTGCAGCCATGATGAAGAAAGTCGCCGGCCGGGGGACGCCGGACGACGCGTCGAATCATCGTGCCGTGTGCGAGGCGTTCCTGGCTGTCTGGCGGCTTGCGCCGATCCTGAATGGCGCGTTGTATCTGCTCACCTTGCCGGTACGGCCGGCGCACCACTTCTTCGAGTGGGGCATCTCGGCCGACCTATGACGAGTCCCGCCTCTGGGATGTCATCGTCGTTGGCTCGGGCATGGGCGGCGGCATCGTCGCCGACGAGTTGTCGGACCTGTAACCGGGACAACTTCAGGAGCACGGCCTGAACGTCCTGGTGCTGGAAGCAGGGATCTACATGTTCCCCGTCCACGTCGCCAACCTGCCCCGCCAGCAACGCGTGGGTGAGTTCACCAAGCACGTCTGGCGCCTATGGGATGAGCTTGAGGTGCGCGATTACACCAACGCGGTCAAGAGCGAGTATCGGGGGTCGCTGGGCATCAACTCCGGCGGGCGATCCATCGTCTGGGGCGGGCTGATCCCCACCATGACGCCGTGGGAACTGGAGGCGTGGCCCCAGGCAATCCGTGAGGAACTGCTGCACGATCCAGACAAGCCAGAGAATCGGTACCGCAAGGCCGAGCGCCTGATGAACATGGACCCTCCGGAACCGACGCCCTACCAACGGCAGGTGCGGGAGCGCCTCGAAGCGGCCCTGCCTGATCTCGTGTTCGAGGACGCCCCCAGTGCCGTCTAGTCCGTGACCACGGGCCAGGGCGGCATTCCAACCGGCATGTTCTCGACCGCCGACCTTCTCATGGAGTCCCGACTGACGGCGGTCGAGGACAACCGTGCCGGCCCCCCGCGCCTCGGAGATACGGACGAGTCAGTGGTCGATGCCGACCTCAAGCTCCGCGGCTACGACAACCTCTACGTCTGTGATCTGTCAGTCTTTCCGACCGCACCCGCCGCCAATCCGTCGCTGACACTGGCGGCGCTCGCCATGCGCCTCTCCGACCACCTGAAGCGCGAGTTGGTGCCGCAGCGGCCGAATCCCCCGGCATTGATGCCGACGAAAGCCTTCAGTCCGGACCTCGCCTGGATGCCCAACCTCGTGCTCATCGCGAAGACCACCTACGTCTGGCTCGATCAACTCTCCAAGCGGTATGGCCGCAACATCGTGCGTCTGGACGACATCCCGGACGAGGAACTGGACCGGCTGGCGCACGCGGGGATCAGCGGACTCTGGCTGGTCGGCATCTGGCGAGCACAGCCCCGCGTCGTCTGGCCTGGCGAGCGCCGGCCGCAGGAGCGAGATGGGCTGCTCACGGCAGCGTGAACGAACCGGTGTTGCCCCCTCCCCCAGCGGTCGGCACCATGCACGACGGCGATCTTCGCTACGGCGGTCGCGCGGTACCACGGCTGGTCCAGTGATCTCGGGCACTGTGTCCTCCAGCACAATCGCGCGTCAGCGTTCCGTCCTCATTGACATCTGAACGCTGACGCCCGACTCGCTGGCTGACAAGAGCCAGCATATGGACAGCGTGCGCCTGTCGCATCCGTAGGAACCCGTACGGCAGTGCGTAGATGCCGTGTCCGGGGACACCAGCCTGGGTGGGCGCCGGTATGGACGCGATTGCCAGCGAACGGCCGCCGCTGACCAGGCGGCACGCCCGGCCTTGTTCTGCCCTGTTCGTCTCGATCGTCACCTGCACACACGAGTGCGGCCAGTCTCCGTACCGGCCTACGCGGTTCCGCCGATTTGCCGCCAGCGCGCCGACCGTAGGCTTGTGGTAACTGGGCAGAGAGAGGCTGAGATGGGAAAGATGCTTCGTGGGATGTTCGTGGCAACGGCGCTCTTCGTGACCACGCATGGCGCGGCGTTCGTTGCGACGACCGAGATGGCGGCACCGGACCCGCCGACGACGACGGTCCGCCAGGCGCCCCTCGTCATCGAGATCGAGAACATCCGGGCCGGCGATGCCGACCTGAGCAACACGCCGAGGGACAACGACGACGACCACGCCAATAACTAGGAGCCAGGCGGCACACCCGGGTGCCGCCGTCCACACCACCCCAGACTGGGCCAGGAGCCTCCGGTCGGGTGGCGCCTGCTGAGACTCGCCCAAGCTGCCCGGTATCCGGCGAGCACAGCAGACGCCGCCCGGCCAGGGCGCTCCTGCCGGCTCCAGCGCCCCCTGCCCGGCAACACGCCGGCTGGCAATGCACATGCCTACGCCAGCGGCGGCGCGCCGACGACCGTCTCGCAGAAATACAGAATGTCGTCGCGGGCGTAGGACATGAGGTCGGGCAGCAGCAGCGCCTCGTCCAGCGTGAACCAGCGGTAGCCGTCACCCTCGGTCAGCGCAAACGCGTCGTCGGTGGACGGCCACGCGGCATAGAAGATGTGGCGCTGCCGCCCAACATCATGGTTGACATAGCTGCGGAGATAGGTGATCTGCGACAGTTGGAGCGCAATGCCCAGTTCTTCGCGCATCTCGCGTTGCCAGGTGGCGGCCGGGTCGGCCCCGTCTTCTGGCTCGTTCATGCCGCCGAAGCCAGCCCAGCACAACGGGTAGTGCGAAGCGTTCGCGTCGCGGTGGTGCAGCAGGATCTTGCCGCTCGGCGGGTGGTACAAGAACCCAACGGACGCGTAGCGGCCGGTCTGCGTCATATCTGCCAGCCGTCACGAGCCGAGGCGAAGCAGGCGCGTCAGGATCAGGGCGTTGGCGCTGCTCCAGGCGGCGACGGTTGCGGGCAGCGCGTCTAGCTCCGACTCCAGCACGAACAGGCCGCGCGTTGGCAGGCTTGCGCCGAGCTCCAGCAGGAGCGGGTGCAGGTGCGTATCCACCGCCAGCGCGTGGGTAGCCGCCCCGCCGAGCATCAGCGGCACGGCCACGACGCCGGCCAGCGAGCCGGACGCGAACCGGTCGAAGAACGCTTTGAGCAGGCCGGTGTAGGTGGCCTTGTAGGTCGGGCTGGCCACCACCAGCACATCCGACGCCTGGGTCTGCGCGACGGCAGCATCGACGGCGGCGCTCGGGATGGCGAACAGTTCGCCGGCCAGCGGCGCAAGCTCAATGGCCTGGATGACGGCCGTACGGCCAGTAGCCTGCGCCAGCGCCACGATGCCTTCAGTGACGGCGTCGGCAGCAAGGCGCGTCCGGGAGCCGATGCGCGGGTTGCCAACGACCACCGTGATCGTCAAGGTGCCGGCGGGAGTATCGTTGACGGATGCTGCGTCCATGAATGCTCTCCTGGGACCGGAAGTGTAGCGGGGTATCGGGCACCGTGCGTCATAGCACCGGCTCGCGTGTCTGGACGCCGCGTCGTGGAGTGATGGATATTGAGCAATGACGTCGGCACTGCCCATGCCTAACCCCTCACCCCGGCCCCGCTCCCACAAACGGCAGCCGCTGCGCTGCGCGAATATCGGCTACACGAACGACGGCCGCTGCGCGGCGCGAATATCGGCTGCGCCGACATCCCCTCCGCTGACGCGGGATCCCCGTGTCGCCGCCTCCCCGCGTCATGCGTGGGCGAGGGGAGACTACAGACAGTGGTTTCCCTTCTCTCTCGCTCCGCGGGAGGCAGGGGGTGAGGGGGCTTGCCTGTGCAGCAGCGACGGGCTACTACCAGCCGATCCCAACCGCACGCCGGTAGGCTGGCGCGACTGACTCGAGTTGTGAGCCGAATCAAGCCCCGTTTCAATGCGGGCCGAATCCGCCCGCATTTCACGGTATGCTGCCTGTGTAGACGCGACAATGGCCCCGCCACAAGACCTCATCACACGAGCCTACCGGGAGGACTCCTCATGCCACTCAACGTGCCGCCAGTTGCCGACGAGCGCGATGGACTGTTGCAGTATCTGGCCCAGCAGCGGGCAAGCCTGCGCTCGACGGTGTTCGGGCTGACCGAGGAGCAGGCGCGCATCAAGGCCATCGCCACCAGCGACCTCACGTTGGGCGGCCTCATCAAGCATGCGGCGCGCTGCGAACGCGGCTGGGTGGCCGGCATGGTGGCGAACCAACTGACCGACGAGCAGGCCAACCGCGACTGGACCACCGAGTTCGCGCTGCAAGAGGGCGAGACGCTGGCCGACGCGCTGGCGCTGCTCGACGAAGTGGAGCGCGAGACTGAGGAGATCATCGCCGGCATCCCCGACCTGAGCCGGCCGGTCGCGATCCCGCAGGATGTGCCGTGGTTCCCGAAAGACGTCAAGTTCTGGTCGGTGCGCTGGGTGCTGCTGCACCTGATCGAGGAACAGGCGCGGCACGGCGGGCACGCGGACTTGCTCCGCGAGGCCATCGACGGCCGCACCTACTACGACTTACTGGCGGCGTCCCAGGGCATCACCCTGCCGTCGTACTGACGGCCGGGCACCCGAAGGACGCCCCCGGACGGCGGGTCAGCGGCCGGCGCCGACCGGAACCCGCCCGGCTGCGGCAGTCGGCCACGCCGCCACCGCCGGCGCGGCGGCCTCGCGGTCGAGGCGGGCCACCTTCTCGCGCACCAGCGGCAGGAGCTCGCGGCCGTAGTCGATGGCGTCGTTCAGCGGATCGAAGCCCCGAATCAGGATGGTGTTGACGCCCAGCTTGTAGTAGTCCATCAGGGCGTCGGCCACCGTCTCGGGCGTCCCGACGAGCGCCGTGGTGTTACCGCGTGCGCCCGTCGCCGCCGCAATCGGCGTCCAGAGGCAGCGGTCGTGGACCTCACCGCGCGCCGCCGCCGCCAGCAGGCGCTGGGAGCCGGCGTTCTGGGGGGCAACCGGCGCGCCCGCCCGGCTGGCGAGAATCGACCGGTGGATGACGCTGGCGCGTGCCCAAGCGCGGTCTTCGGTGGGGCCGAGGATTGGCCGGAACGAGACACTGAACTGCACCGTGCGACCGTGGCGGGCGGCGGCGGCGCGGACCTGTTCAATGGTGGTGCGGACATCGGCCAGCGGCTCGCCCCAGACCATGTACGTCTCGGCGTGCTTCGCGCCAACCTCGACGGCGGCCGGCGACGACCCGCCGAAAAAGATCGGCGGGTGCGGCTGCTGCCACGGCCGAATGTCCGATGTCTCGCCCTCGAAACGGTAGTAGCGGCCCTGATGCGAGATCGGTCCGTCAGCAGTCCAGACGCGCTTCAGGATGTCCAGGTACTCGTCGGTCCGCTGGTACCGCTCGTCGTGGTTCAAGTAGTCGCCATCCTTGCGCTGGTCAGCATCGCTGCCGCCTGAGATGACGTGCAGGGCCAACCGGCCGCGCGTGAGCTGGTCGAGGGTGGAGAGCTTGCGGGCGGCGACGGTGGGGGACACAAAACCCGGCCGGTGGGCCAGCAGCATCCCGATACGCTCGGTGCTGGCGGCGGCGTGAGCGGCGACCAGGAAGCCATCGGGGGCATTCGAGTAGTAGCCGATGAGGATGCGATCAAACCCGCCACGCTCGTGAGCCTGCGAGAAGTCGCGGATGAAGTCGTGATCGAAGACGGGCGCGCGCGGCGTGATGATCTCGGAGGCGAGCCGGTGGGAGATCATCCCGAAGAAGTTAATGGGCATCGGTCATCCTTTCGCTGGACCGAACGGCACGGGTCGAAGCCGCCAGAGCCGCGCGCAAGCCGCAATGTTGCCGGTAGTCTAGCAAATTGCTCGACAAAGTCAACAACATCGGGCGTTCTGGGTTCTGGGTTCTGGGTTCTGGGTTCTGGGTTCTGGGTTCTGGTGGGCGGGTATCGTCGTGCGGGCGCGCACGAGCCGAGGACAACACGTGCAGATACGGCACGGGCGTGGTTGGGGGCGGGTTTGCCAGCGGCAAATTCCTACGAGACCCGCACCCCGGCCCGTACCTCGTAGGGGCGTGCCGCCGGCACGCCCACAGCCGTGTGGCCGGCACCCGAGTGCACCTATAGGTTGTCACCTATGGGACCGGTAGGCTGATTGGCGTGAACTGGCACTGTGCACGAATTTCTGGTTGTTGACTTGTTCACTAGGGATGCTAGACTATGCGGTATGATTTACTGTCGGATTCTCGCTCGTGCCCGTCCCCTCACTGGGGGCGAAGCGCTGTGCGTTCGCCATCGTGGCGCTCACGGTGGCCTCTGGCGCTGTCTGGGATCCTGAGCACGTCGTGTAGGAGTTGGTGTTCTGGCCCGCAGTCCACTGCTCTTGGTCGTGTCACGGTCTCCGGCCTTGCGCCACGTCCCCGAGAGGATTCCCCGCATGTCTGCATCTCCGAATGGCTCCCAGGCTCCCAAGCCTTCCTCGCAGCAACCTACCCCTGCCGGCGTGCAGTCCGCGCCGCTTGACCACAACGACGCCTTGTCCGAGGTGCAGCGGGCGCTGGCAGGGCTGCACCACGGCACCGTGACGTTGGTCGTCCAGGACGGTCGTGTCGTCCAGGTGGAGACCACGGCCAAAGTTCGATTCGCCGGCAACCAACGCCAGACTACCCGCTGGAGTCCTTGATGTCCGTTGGTGTGTTCCGACACCTGCTGCACGGGCAGCGCGTCGCGAGTGTGAGATCTGAAATGAGCATTGGCCGATGGCCGCTGCGAGCGCGACGACGCGGGTGCGGTGAGGCGACGGTGACTGGGGAGCAGTACTGAGCAATGGGAAAATATCTGCTGAGCCGTCTCGCGGCGGCACTCCCGACGTTGTTCCTGCTGACGTTCGTGTGCTTTGCGCTGACGACGGCGGCCCGTGGTGATCCAGCCGTCGAGGCGCTGCGCCAGGGCGGCCAGGAGCCAACTCCCGAGGCCGTCGCCGCGTACCGCGAAAAGCTGGGGCTGAACGACCCGCTACCGGTGCGCTACGTGCGTTGGCTCGGCGGGCTGACGCGCGGTGACCTGGGCACGTCGTTCCTGTCCCAGCGGTCGGTGTCAGAGATCATTGGTGAGCGCATCGAGCCGACCTTGCGGCTTGGGCTGTCCGCCTTCGCCGTGACGAGCATCCTGGGCATCGGCCTCGGGGTCGTGTTCGGCCTGACGGCAGGCTCGCGGCTGGATCACGGCGGGCGCATCGTTAGCCTGCTGCTGGCGGCGGTGCCGTCGTTCTGGCTGGCACTGCTCCTGGTGACGTTCGTGTCAGAGAAGGCACGGTTGCTGCCGGTGGCGGGCTACGGCGGCATCCAACATCTGATCTTGCCGGTCCTGGCGCTCTCGTGTGGCCCGGCCGCCGGCCTGATGCGCATCACACGGGGCGCGGTGATCGAGGTCTGGCGGCAGGACTATGTCCGGACGGCCCGCGCGAAGGGGCTGACCCAGGGCTTCGTGGTGCTGCGCCACGCCCTGCCGAACGCGATGCTGCCGGTGGTGACGCTGCTGGGGCTGCGCTTCGGTCAGCTCTTGGCGGGCGCCGTGGTCATTGAGGCTATCTTCTCCTGGCCGGGCCTGGGCAGCGCCCTGATCCTGGCGATTTCGGGGCGTGATCTGCCGGTCATCGGGGCATACGTGCTGCTGGCGGGCGTCGCCTTCGTGATCGTGAACTTGTTGACTGACTTGAGTTACGGCCTGCTCGACCCGCGTGTTCGGCTCGGGGCGCGGGATGGAGGGCGATGATGAGCAGCGCGATTGAGGCCCAGCAGCCGGCCGCACAGCCGATAGCGTCGCCGGCTCAGCGACGCGGGGCGTCGCCGAACTGGCTGCGGTCTCTGCGGAGCCGCCGGCTGCGCCCGGCCATCGTGCCGGCCGCGATCCTGGTGCTGGTGGTACTGTCGGCGGTGTTTGCCCCGTGGATCGCCCCGTACGATCCGGACGCGCTCGACATGAGCATGGCCCTGGGCGACCCCAACGCAACCAACTGGCTGGGCACTGACCAACTCGGGCGCGACCAGTTGAGCCGCCTGCTCTACGGCGGCCGGGCCACGCTGCTGGTGTCCGGCGTGAGCACTTTCGGCATCGTCGTCATCGGTCTGGTGGTCGGTCTGGTGGCGGGCTACTTCGGCGGCCGGACCGACCTGTTGATCTCGACCCTGCTGACGGTACTCCTGGCCCTGCCGAGCTTGCTGCTGAGCCTGGCGATCCTGGGCATCCTGGGGCCGGGCAACGAGAGTTTGCTGATCGCGCTGGTGGCGGCCGGCTGGGCCGGGCACGCCCGTATCTTCCGCGCGTCAGTGCTGTCGTTGCGTGAGCAGGTGTACATAGAGGCGGCCGTCAGCCTGGGCGGCCAGTCTACCCGCATCCTGTTCCGCCACCTGCTGCCGAACCTGTTGCCGACGGTCATCGTGCTGGCGACGCTGGACTTCGGCGCGCTGCTGCTGACCGTCTCCAGCCTCAGTTTCCTGGGCCTGGGCGTACAGCCGCCGACGTCAGACTGGGGCGTAATGCTGAACGACGCGCGCACCTACTTCTCCCAGGTGCCCATGCTGATGATCGTGCCTGGCGTCTGCATCGCCGCCGTGGCGCTCTCCAGCAACCTCCTGGGCGACGCCCTTCGCGACATGATCGACGCCGGTCATCGCTGACCGACCTGCCTGACGATTCGTCCTCTCCACGTTCCGCGTGTCACCTGTGTTGGGGCCGCCCAATCAAACAGGGCGTGCCCAAGAGGTAGCTGCAAGGAGTCGCTCGATGTCCCGTTTTGCCGCCCCGTGGTCCACGTCGCGACGGCGTAGCCAGTCGTACTGGCGCGTCGTGTCTAGTGCCTTTGCGTTGCTGCTGCTCATCGGGTGCTCGAGCGCCCCGGCCGCTGCCCCCGCCAAGCCAGCAGCCGGCGCAACAGCAGCCCCAGCAGCCGCCGCCCCAGCCGGCGCGTCGCCGGCAGCCGGGGCACCTGCTGCTGCTTCCCCCGCCGCTGGTGCTCCCGCTGCTGGTGCTGCACAGCCCGCAGCGGCCAGCAAGCCTGCGACCGGCTTCGCGGCAGCGCCAGCGACGCCAGTGCCAGGGCCGCGCCCGACTGCGGCGCAAATGGCGGACAAGCAGGAAGTCACCCTCGGCATCTCGCGGAACCTCGTGAACGGCGAGCATGACTGGCTGGATGTTCACGCGAGCCTCCAGATCTGGGAGCCGCTGATTCGCTACGACGAGGATCTCAAGCTACAGCCGGGCCTCGCCGAGAAGTGGACGCTGAGTCCAGACGGCCTGACCTGGACGTTTAACCTCAAGAAGGGCGTCAAGTTCTCCGACGGCACCGAGTTCACGGCTGACGACGCGGTGGCGGTCATCAATCGCTACAAGGGCGTCAGCGGCTGGCCGTCTGGCTTCCTCGGCGGCATCAACTTCCCAGAGATTTACGGCGAACCGACTGCCATCGAGAAGATCGACGACTACAGCTTCAAGATCGTCTACAAGACGCCGCGCCCGCTGCTGCCGTACTCGATGTCCAACCACTACAGTGCGATGTACTCGCGCACGAGTTGGCTGGAGAACCTGGACTTCAAGCCGGCCGGGCCGATTGGCTCCGGTCGGTTCAAACTAGTGGACTGGAAGCGTGACCAGTACGTCATCCTTGAGCGGAACGAGAAGTACTCTGGCTCCGACCCCGCAATCGTGACGAAGATCACGATGAAGCACTACCTGAACGCGAACTCGCGGCTGGCGGCGCTGAAGTCGGGCGAGATCGACGCGCTGGTGGAGCTGGGCGCGGTGCTGCCGGTCCAGGCCCGCGAGTTGTCGGCGGACCCAAACTTTACGGTGGCGCAGCATGCGTCATCCTGCACCACCTACATGGGCTTCAACGCCACGAAGGCTCCGTTCAACAATCTCAAGCTGCGGCAGTCGCTGAACTACGCAATTGATCGGCAGCAGTTCGTGAAGGACTTGCTGTACGGGTACACGACGCCCGCCAAGGGCATCATGATCCAGCCGAACACCCCGTGGTTCAATACGGACCCAGCGTCGCAGGTCGTCTTCGACATGGGCAAGGCGCAGGCGCTCGCCAAAGAGGCGCTGAACGGCGGCCGGGTCAAGGCCGTGCTGGCGTTCACGCCGCCGTCCGAGGGCATTGGCAACTGGCCGTATCCGCAGATGGGCGCGTTCTTGCAGGCCAG
>JBBQBU010000033.1:0-20937 GCA_038318015.1 Chloroflexota bacterium
CTTCGGTCGCCAGCACGCCACGGCCGGCTACGAATACTTTCTGGCGATGGGGCTGGTCGAGAACGCCGCGCGCACCGCAGAAGAGGCCGTCCAACTGCTGACCGCCAAAGCCTGCCCCGACGAGGTGACGACGGTGATCCTTGATTCGAGTCAGGCGGCGCTGCAAGTGCATGAGTCGTGCGGGCACCCGATTGAGCTTGACCGCGTGTACGGCACCGAAGCAAGTTACGCTGGGACGAGCTTCCTGACCCTCGACAAGCGCGGCACCTTCCCGTATGGCTCGGAGCACGTGACCATCGTGGCGGACGCGACGCTGCCGGGTGCGCTCGGCACGTTCGGCTTCGACGACGAGGGCGTGCCGGCGCAGCGCACGATGATTGTGGATCGTGGCATTTTCAAGAACTACATCACGTCGCGCGAGACGGCGGCCCGCCTGGGCGAGTCAAGCAATGGCACCATGCGTGCCGACGGCTGGGGCCGCATCCCGCTGATTCGGATGACGAACATCAACCTGGAGCCGGGCAACTGGTCGCTCAACGACATGATTGCGGACACCGACAAGGGCGTCTTCCTCCAGACGAACCGGAGTTGGAGCATTGACGACGTGCGCTTGAACTTCCAGTTTGGCACCGAAATCGGCTGGGAGATCAAGAACGGCAAACTCGGGGCGATGCTCAAGAATGCGACCTACACCGGCATCACGCCGCGCTTCTGGGGTGCCTGCGACGCCGTTGGCCGCGACTGGACGGTCTGGGGCACGCCAAACTGCGGCAAGGGCCAGCCGTCGCAGTCAGCGCACGTCGGGCACGGCGCGGCCCCGATCCGCGTCCGGAACATCCACATCGGCGTGATGCGATAATCCGCCATGCAGGAACTGTTGGGACAAGCAGGGTTCGAGGCGCTGGCCGAGCGCGCACTGGCGGCGTCTACAGCCGACCAGACCGAGGTGCTGGTGCTGGCAACTGACGCATCGCTGACGCGGTTTGCCAACTCGGGCATCCACCAGAATGTGGCCGAGCGCAACGTCGAGGTCCGCGTGCGGGCGATCATCGGCCGGCGCACGGGCGTGGCGACGACCAACGACCTGTCAGACGCGGGCGTGCGGCGTGCCGTCGAACGGGCGGCGGCGGCGGCACGGCTCCAGCCGGAGGACTCGGAGCTTCCCGACCTGCCGGGGCCACAGCCTGTCCGGCCTGTCGAGAGCTTCAGCCAGCGTACCGCGGACTGCACGCCCGAGCAGCGCGCCCAGATGGTGCAGCCGATCTGCGCGCTCGCCATCGAGTCAGGCCTGAAGGCATCCGGTGCCTGCGCCAGCGAGACGACCGAGGTCGGCATCGCGAATTCGCGCGGCGTGCGCCTGCACGAAGTGCGCTCGCGGGCCAGCCTGCTGACCGTGGTGCTGGACGACGCCGGCTCGGGCTACGCCGAGCAGACGGCGCGCGACGTGGATGCTATCGACGCCGAGGCGCTCGGCCGTGAGGCCATCTCGAAGGCCGTCCGCAGCCGGGGCGCGATCCGCGTCGAGCCGGGTGACTACCCGGTGGTGCTCGAAGCGTACGCCGTCAGCGACCTACTGACCTACCTGTCGTACATGGGCTTCGGTGCGCTGGCGTTACAGGAAAGCACCAGCTTTCTGCGCGGCAAGATCGGGCAGCAGGTCGCCGACCGGCGCATCTCAGTCTGGGACGACCCGCGCAGCGCGGACGGACTGCCGGTCAGCTTTGACTACGAGGGCGTCCCGACCCAGCGGGTCGATCTGATCACGAATGGCGTCGGCGCGGGGGTGGTCTACGACAGTCGCACGGCCGCCCGTGACCAGCGGGCCAGCACCGGCCACGCGCTGCCCGCCCCGAGTACATTCGGGCCGTTCACGTCGCACCTAGCTATGGCGGCCGGCGACACGCCCGCCGTGGATCTGGCGAGGGGCATCAAACGCGGCCTGTGGGTGACACGCCTGAACTACGTTAACGTCGTCAAGTCGGACCGGGCAATCTTGACCGGCCTGACCAAAGACGGCACGTTCCTGATCGAGGACGGCGAGGCCACCCGGCCGGTGATGAATCTGCGGTTCACCGAAGGGGTGCTGGATGCCTGGGGCGGCCTTGAGGCGCTGAGCGCCGAGCGCAAACTGCTCGAAGGATGGGGCGGCGCGGTCCTGGCACCGGCGATGCGGCTGGCGCGCTTCCGGTTCACGGGCGTGAGCGATGTCTGATCTCGACGTCACCATGCCACCCGAGCCGGACCTTGAGGAGCTTGAGCGACGGCTCGGCGTGGAGTTCGAGAATCGCGCGCTGTTGCGGCAGGCGCTGATCCACAAGTCGCTGACGAATGACCTGGGTGAGAGTGGCATCGGGTCGAACGAGCGGCTGGAGTTCCTGGGCGACTCGGTGCTGGGCATGATGGTGTCGGCGCAGCTGTACCGCCAGTACCCGGACCGCGATGAAGGACAGTTGACGCTGTTGCGGTCGGCACTGGTGCGGGCGTCGTCGCTGGCAGCCTGGGGCCGGCAGCTAGACCTCGGCTCGTTCGTGATGGTCGGGCGCGGCGAGCGCCGGGCCGGCGGCCGGGACCGCGACCAACTGCTCAGCAGCGCGTTCGAAGCGGTGCTTGGTGCCGTTTACATGGACCGCGGCTTTGTTACGGCGAAGGCGTTGGTGATCCACTTCCTGGGCAGCGAACTGTCCGCCGTCGGCGACCGCCAGGTGATCGACGCCAAGTCGCGGCTGCAACAGGTCAGTCAGGCCCGTTTCGCCGTCACGCCAACCTACGAGGTGCTGAACGTCGGCGGGGCCGGTCATAGCCCCGTCTTCACGGTGAAGGTGACGGCCGGCGGCAGCGTCGAAGCCGTGGCAGAAGGGCGCAGCAAGCAGGCGGCACAGCAGACAGCAGCCGCCGAAGCGTTGGTTACTATTGAAGCGCTCCCCGTTGAGCCGGTGGTCGTTGACGCGGCACCCATCGAAGAGGGTGTACCCGAGTTAGCCCCGGCCGAGTCGCTCGCCACCTAATGCACCTCCGACGGCTCGATCTCGTCGGCTTCAAGAGCTTTGCAAACAGGACCACGTTCCTGTTCGAGCCGGGGATCACTGTCCTGTGCGGCCCGAACGGCTCTGGCAAGAGCAACGTCGCCGACGCCGTGCGCTGGGCGCTGGGCGAGCAGAATGCGCGTGCTGTCCGGGGCCGGCGCGGCGAGGACGTCATCTTTGTGGGGTCGCAGGGGCGGCAGCCGCTCGGGCTGGCCGAGGTGTCGCTGACGCTTGACAACTCGGACGGCCGCATCCCGCTCGACTACCAGGAAGTGAAGATCACGCGGCGGCTGTACCGCTCAGGGGACGCCGAGTATCTCGTCAACGGCGCGAAGGTGCGTCTGAAGGACATCCATCAGTGGTTGCTGCACGCCGCCATCGACGCCGAGGCATACGTGGTGGTCGGGCAAGGGTCGGTGGACGAACTGATCTTGCAGCGGCCGGAGGAGCGGCGCGTCGTCATCGACAACGCGGCCGACATCCGGCGGCATCAGACGCGCCTACACGAGACGCGGACGCGACTGGCGGGCACCGAAGAGAATCTGCTGCGCTGCCGGGCGGTCATTGCAGAACTCGAGCCGCACGTGCAGCGCCTCCGCGCCCAGGCCGATCGAGCCGAACGTGCCCAGGTGCTGCGCACCGAACTTGCCGGGCTGGCTGGTCGCTGGCTGCGCCATGCGCTGGCCGGCGCGCGTTCTGAGCTGGCACGGGCACAGCGCGAAGCTGCGACCACCCGTCAGCAGTCCGAGCGACAGGAAACCGAACTGGCCGATCTGGAACGGCTGGCCCGCGACGCCGAAGCCGCCGCCAGTGCCGCCGAGACTACCGTTCTCGGCCTGGAGCCGCAGTTGTCGGCCGCACGCGACGAGGTGGCCCGCATTGGGCGCGAACTGGCGCGTGCCGAGGAGCGCCTGTCTGGTGCCGACGACGCCGAGGCCCGGCTGCTGTCAGACCTTGAGCGGCAGCGCGAGCGCGAAGCGGCCCTGGCTGGTGAGCGCGAAACCCTCCTGGCCCAGCGCGAAGCGGCGCGCGCGGCTCTTCGTGAGGCCGAGCAGGCCGTCACGGCGGCGGCTGACGCCGACCGGGCCGACGAGGAGGAAGCGCGCCGCACGGATGGCGAACTCGCCGCAGCGCGCCGTCGCCTCAGCGCCGCAGACGGCGAACTCCGGAGCGCGTCCGGTTCATTGGACGAGGCGCGCGGTCGGATTGAGCGACTGGAGCGGCGACAGGCGCGGTTGGGTGAGGACATCGAGCGGTTGACGCGCGACCTTGAGCGGACGCGCGGGAGTGCCGCCGACCGTGCTGCCGCCGCCGACCAGGCGTCTGCTTCGCTGGCTGACGCCCGCCGCCGGCGCGACGCGCTGACCGCACGCCGAGACGAGCAACGCCAGCAAGTTGATCGCATCAGGGTGGATCAGCACCGGCTGGCCGGCGAGCGCCAGCGGCTGGAGATCGCACGGCAGGCCGCCGCCGACGCCGGGGCGGTGCAGCGCGGCACCGGGCGCGAATTGCTGATGAACGCGAAGGTGCCGGGGATACGGGGGCTGCTGGCCGGCGAACTGGTCGTGCCGGAGCACCTGCGTCCGGCCATCGGAGCGGCGCTCGGGGAGCGGGCACAGGCCGTCATCGTGGACGACGTAGCTGCCGCCGAAGCAGCGTCGGTCCTGGTGCAGCGCCGCGACGCCGACCGGACCGGCACGCTGCCGATGCAGTCCGGGCGAGAGGATGAGGCGAACTTCGTCGGACCCTTCCAGGCTGCTGCGTCGCGTTTGGTCGCTGATCTCGACATAACGGGTTTCGCTGACGCGTTGGTGGGTGCTGCGCCTGATCTTGCCGACCTCAAGTGCCGCATGCTCGGCATGACGGTGGTGGTCGGCACCGTCGCGGACGCGCGTGCAGTGGCCGGGCGGCTGCTGGCAGCTGACGGGCTGTCGCAGGGCTGGCAGGTGGTCACGCTTGAGGGCATGTTGCTGCGTGGCTCCGGCGAGTGGTGGGCCGGGCGCGACCGTCAGGCCGAGCGATTGGTGCGCCGTCGGGGTGAGCTTGTCCGCATCGAAAGCGAACTGACAGCGATTGTGGCTGATCTCGGAAAGGTCGAGCAGCAACTCGCCGTCACCGCTGCCCAGGCGTCGGGGCTGGCCGGCGAGGAGCGCGCGCTGCGTGACGCACTGAGTGCTGCCGAGGCCGCCGACCGCAAAGCAGCGTTGGAGGCCCAGTCGACAGCCGCCCAGGCGTCGCGCCTGGACCGCGAGCTACGCGACGCTCGGGCTGCCAGCCCCGGCATCGAGACAGACCTTCAACGGGCACGGACCCAGCTTCAGCACGGGACCGAGGCGCTCCAGTCCTCCGAGCAGCGTCGCCTGGAGGCCGCCGAAGCGCTCCAGCAGGCCGAGCGACAGCAGGCCAATCTGGCGGCGCGGTTAGCGGATGGACGGGCTGCCCGCGCCTCCCGTCAGGCCGACCTCGCACGTTGCCGCGCCGAAGCGCAGGGGGCCGACGCGCTGGTGACGCGCCTGAGCGCCGATCTGGAAAGTGCGCTGCGGGCTGTCGCGGAGGCCGTGCGGCGCGTCGAAACGGAGCGGGGACGCCGGGGCGACCTAGGCCGGGTAGCGGCCGCGCAGCGGGCGCTGCTCGCCGTGGCCGAGCAGGCGGTGCAGCCAGTGGTGGCGGCGCTGGAAGCCGCACGGGAGTCCCGCCAGCAGGCGCGCACAAAACGTGGCGCTATCGAGCAGACAGCCGGCGAGCTACGGGCGCGCACGCGGGCCGGCCGGACCGTCCTGGAGGCCGCCGCCATCGCTGAGAGCCGCGCCAGCGACCGCCTGGAGCGCGTCCGCCGCGAGGCCCAGGAGTACGTGGATGACATCGCGGGCGCGGACGGCTCGCTGCAACTGCGCCTGAACCTGGACGGCGACGGAGACGACGCACCGTCAGCGGAGGACGAGGCCGGGCCGTTGTTCGACCCTGACGCGGCTCGTCGGCGCATGGCGACGCTGCGCCGAGAACTGCGCGTCATTGGCGACGTGGGCGAGGCCACGCTGGCCGAGTTCCGCGAACTGCGCGACCGCCACACGTTTCTGGTGACGCAGGTGGCTGATCTGGAGCAGGCCGGTGACGGGCTGCGCGTGGTCATGGAGGAACTGACCGGCCTGATGCGCGGGGCGTTCGACACGGCGTTCGCCAGCGTCAACGCGGCGTTCGGCGAATACTTCGCGCGGCTGTTCGCGGGCGGGCACGCCGAACTGGTGCTGAATCGGCCGGACGACGTGCTGGAGAGCGGCGTCGATATCGTGGCCCGGCCGCCGGGCAAGCGCCTGCAATCGCTGGTGAGCCTGTCGGGCGGCGAGCGCGCCCTGACGATGGTGGCGCTCATCTTCGCCCTGCTTAAGACGAACCCCGCGCCGTTTTGTGTGCTTGACGAGGTTGATGCCGCGCTGGATGAGTCGAACGTGCGGCGCTTTACGTCGGTATTGGCCGAGTTGAGCGACAAGACGCAATTCATGGTCGTCTCGCACAACCGGGCGACGATGGAGTCAGCGCAGGCGCTGTACGGCATCTCGATGGACACGGTCGGGGTCAGCACCGTCGTCTCGCTGAAACTGCCGACCCCAGTGGCCGGTGCCGCCGCGAACGGGACGGGTTCGACGTAATGTAACCGCCCAATTCCGACCGTCTGATACAGTGAAGCACCCGCCCAGAAGGATCCTGAGCACCTTGCCGTTCCCTGTCGGCATCGCCCAAACCGCGCTCAGCGAGTGTGCGTTGCCGGCCGGTTGGCTCCGAGGCAGCGCCGCCCGATGACGTTGCTTCAGCCCACTGCCCTCTGGCTGCTCGGCCTGATTCCGCTCGTCGTGATCCTGCACCTGTTACGGGCGGCGGCCGACCGGCAGACCGTGCCGAGCGCCTTCCTCTGGCGGCAGCTGGGGCGCGACCCCGAGGTCGCGCGGCGCTGGCGACCCCCGCGACTGACGCTGCTGCTGTTGCTCCAGATTCTGGCAATTGCGGCTGCTTCGTTCGCGCTGTCGATGCCGAAGATGACCACGCCACCCGGCAAGCATCTCGTGCTGGTCATTGATGCGTCGGGCAGTATGCTGGCGACCGATGCCCAGCCGACGCGCTTTGACGACGCCGTGCGACGGGCGCGCGGAATGTTGGCCGTCCTCACGCCCGCCGACATAGCGACGGTCGTCCGTGCTGGCCCGCGCCCCCGGGTGGTCGTGAATAGCGTTGACACGTTGGCCGCTCAGGCTGCGTTGGGCGACCTGCGAGGCGGCGGCGGGACGGCGACGATGCGTGAGGCGCTGTTTGTCGCGTCTGACCTGGCTCGGCGTGACCAGGATCGCGCCGCCGAGATTGTGGTGCTGACGGACGGCGCCTTCGTCGATCCAGGCGACCTCTCGGCGCTGGGCGTGTCGACGCGCTTTGACATGATTGGCCGGGAGACGGCCAACCGCGCCGTGACGAGCCTGAGCGTGGCGCGGCAGCCGGGCGGCCCCGGCACCCAGAGCGCCGTCGCGCGGCTGGCGAACTACGGCGACCAGCCGGCCCGTGTCAGCCTGAGCCTGTTCGTGGACGACGTGCTGAGCGACCGCCGCGACGTGGACCTACCGGCGAAGGGCCAGTCCGTCGCCGCATTCGAGGTGCCGGCCGGAGTGCGCCGCGTGGCAGTCAAGCTGGCGGGCGGCGATGCGTTGCCGTCCGACGACTTCGCCGAAGCCAGCGTGGACATCGGCTTTGTGCGGCGGGTGCTGCTGGTGACGCGCCGCCCAGAGGCGCTCGAACGAGCCTTGCGGGCGATCCCGGACCTGAAAGTGGACACCGTGACCCCCGAGAGGTACGACGGCTCCGGTGCGGAGATTGTGGTGCTGGACGGCGTGATGCCGCCGACGTTGCCGTCCGGACAGTTGATCGTGGTGAATCCGCCAGCCGGCCAGAAACTGCTGCCGATTGGCCCCGAGATTCAAGGCGTGCAGTTCAGCGACTTCGACCCGCGCCATCCGCTGTTGCAGTCAGTGGATCTGTCGTCGGTGCGGCTGGCCAAGGCAACGCCGTTCCGGACGCCTCCGTGGGCGCGGGTCGTGGCCGAGGCACCGGGCGGGCCGCTGATCCTCGAAGGGCGCGAGGAGGGCAGGTCAGTGATCGCGCTCGGCTTTGAGCCGTCCGGCTCCGGCATTGACCGAATGATTGCCTTTCCGCTGCTGGTCGCCAACGCGGTGTCGTTCCTGGGGGGTGGCGACCTTGCGCCGTCGCTGGTGCCGGGCCGCACCGTGACGCTGCCGGTCGCGCCGGGCATTACGCAGTTGTCGCTGGAGATGCCGGACGGCCAACACCGCCGCCTGCAACCGGAACAGGGGTCCGTGCGGCTCGAAGAGGTTGAGCTACCGGGCCGCTACGTGATCCGCGAGTCCGGGCCAGCGTCGGGCGAGCCGCGCATCTTCGCCGTCAATATGGCCGACGACACCGAGTCGGCCATCGCGCCGAAGGCCCGTACTGCCGTGGCGGTGCCGGCCGTGCCCGGCGACGACAAGATCGTGACGCCGCTGGAGATCTGGCCGTTCCTGGTGGCTGGTGCGCTGTTGCTGCTAGTGCTGGAGTGGTGGCGATTCGGACGACGAGGGTAGCCGGGTGAGCTTCACGTTTGAACAGCCGTACGTGCTCTTTGGGCTGCTGCTCGTGCCGCTGGTGCTGCTGCTGGCTGCCGGATGGCTGCGCCGCGCGGCCGGCTGGAGGCGTGGCAGCGCGACGATTCTCCGCACACTGATCCTGAGCCTGCTGATCGTGTCGCTGGCCCGCCCGACGTTCTGGGATCCGGACGAGCACATGACGGCGGCGCTGGTCGTGGACCGCTCCGAGAGCATGAGCGGCCCGATTCGTGCCGCCGCCGACGCATGGCTCCAGGCGGCTCTGGCCGAGACGCGCCCCGAGGACAAAATCACGATGGTCCGCTTCGGCCGTCAGGCCATCGCGGACCGGGCGACCGGTGGCGAGCAGCCCGTGGACGGCACCGCGTCGAACCTGGAGGCTGCGATCCGGCTGGCCGGCGACCTGCTGCCGCCGACCGGCAAGCGCCGGGTGGTCGTGGTCAGCGACGGCTGGGAGAACATCGGAGACGCAGAGCGTGCGGCCCTGGAAACGTCGCGGACGGGCCTCCAGATCGCCTACGCTGGGCTGTCGGCCGCCGCCGATGCGCCCGAAGTTGCCGTGCGCGCCGTTGAGGTACCCGGCTTCACGCGTGAGGGCGGCAACTTCGAGGCTGTGGTGGTTGTGGACAGCACGGTCGCCACGAAGTCTGGCATCAAGCTGTCAATTGACGGCCGGGAGTCGGCGTCTGAGCAGGTTGACCTGGCGGCGGGCACCAGCCGGCTGACCCTGCCGCTGATCGCCCGAACCGGCGGCGCACGGCTCATCCGTGCGGAGCTGACGCCGGCTGCCGACACCCGCACCGACAACAACATGGGCGAGGCGGTCACCGTCGTCAAGGCACCGGGGCAGATTCTGGTGCTGGAAGGACGCCCGGGCGAAGGTGCGACGCTGGCACGGGCGCTCCAGGATGCCGGCATGAGCGTCCAGGTGCAGCCGCCGACGGTGGTGCCGGTGCGGTCGGAACAGCTAGAGCAGTACGACGGCGTGGCGCTGGCGAACGTCGCCGCCACACAACTCACGCTCGACCAGCAGCGAACGTTGCAGCGCTTCGTGCAGGATATGGGGCGCGGTCTGTTCGTGGCCGGCGGCAACACCAGTTACGCCTTGGGGGCGTACCAGGGCAGCGTGCTGGACGACATGCTGCCGGTCTCGCCGGCGCCGCCGCCGCGCCGCGACGAGAGCACCATCGCGCTCTTTATCGTGATGGACAAGTCGGGCAGCATGGACCTGTACCGCAGCGACGTGTCCAAGATGGTGATGGCCCGCGAGGCCGCCATTCGGTCCATCGAGGCGCTGCGGCCGAACGATACGCTCGGTGTCCTCGGCTTCGACAGCCGCTTCGCCTGGGTCGTCAACCCGTTCAAGATCACCAGCGGGGCTGACCTGACCAACGCCCAGACCGCCATCGGTCGCATCAGGGCGGACGGCGGCACCAGCATCTACCCAGCCCTCGAAGAGGCCTACAAGGCGGCGGCGGCCAGCGATGCTCGCCTGAAGCACATCATCCTGATGACGGACGGACAGTCGTTCGACGCGGACTACCCCAACTTGATCGCCAAGATGCAGGCCGACCAGATCACGCTGTCTACCATCGCGGTCGGTGGCGACTCGGACACCAAGCTGCTGACGGCGCTGGCCCAGATGGGAGCCGGCCGCTACTACTTCACCGAGCGTTCCCAGGACATCCCGCGCATCACCTCCCGTGAGACGAACATTGCCACGCGCAGTTCCCTGGTCGAGGGGCGGGTGCTCCCGCAGGTGACGGCCCCCAGCCCGATCATGCTGGGGCTGTCCGGCACGACGCTGCCCGGCCTTAGCGGCTACGTCGCGACGGCTGCCCGGCCGCGCGCCGTCACCGCCCTGACCTCCGAGAAGGGCGACCCGTTGCTGGCGCACTGGCAGCAGGGCCTC
The DNA here is from genome assembly GCA_038318015.1 of Chloroflexota bacterium. Classification (GTDB taxonomy): domain Bacteria; phylum Chloroflexota; class UBA6077; order UBA6077; family JACCZL01; genus JADZEM01. The sequence goes on from JBBQBU010000033.1 coordinate 10,575, forward strand.
GGGCGGGTGGTGGCCTGGACCTCTGACACTAGCGGACCGTGGACCGAGGAGTGGCGCGCCTGGCCCGAGGCTGACAAGTTCTGGCAGCAGGCGGTCCGCTGGACCTTCCCCGAGCCGACTCGCGCGACGTTCCCGATTCAGGCCGAAGTCGTGGGGGATCAGGTGACGCTGCGCGCCCAGAGTGTCCGGCCAGACGGCCGCTTTGGCGACCTGTTGGACACGCGCGTCACCATTGTGGCCCCGGACGGCACTGGCCGTGAGGTACAGCTTCCGCAAACGGCACCGGGTACCTATGCGCTGGCAACCACCATTCTGACGCCCGGTGCGTATCAGGCGCGCTTCGTCCAGTACGAGAATGGGCAGGTGGCCCGAGAGGAGATGCTCGGGTTTACGGTCCACGGCGGGGCCGAGCAGCGGTCAGTGGGCATCAATACGGCGCTGCTCGAACGGCTGGCGGCGCGCACCGGCGGCAAGCAGATCACTGACCCGACCCAGGCGTTTGACCGCGACAAGGAGACGCATGGTGAGCGGCCGACGCCGATCTGGTGGTGGTTCGCCCTGGGAGCTTTGTTGCTGCTGCCGCTCGACGTAGCTGTGCGCCGCGTGAGCTTTGGTCGCCGCGCCGCGCGCTAATCCGCGCCTGACGACGGATGCCTGCGCGCCTGGGTGGTCCGCTCAACCTGTGCGGGCGCGGCCGGTTGGCTGCGCGGCGTCTGCCCCGGTATCATCTGCGCGTTGTGGCTGAACAATTGACAGACCTCCAAAAGATCATTCTCGAAATCCACGCCCTCGACCTGACCGTCCGCGACAGTATTCGGCAGGTGTCGGCACGTGTGGGCTTCTTCGTCGGGCAGCAGCGGTATCAGGACGAGTTGGCGAAGGCGCAGGAAATCGTCGAAGCAGACGCCGAGCAGGCCAACGCCTGACGCTAGCACCCAGACTGCATGGGCCTCCGTGTGGTGGCAGAGCTAGCACACGCACGTCGCCGCTCCGTGCAGTTTCGGTCGCTTGCCGCGCACCGCGGGCACTGGTGACGGTCGTGATGCCGTTTCGGATGCCCGGAACGCGAAAACTGTCGGCTTTTTGACAGACGCGCCTCGCGGTGCATGACATCATGCCCGCGATGACGGTAGTACGCTTGGCACACCACCCGCACGCGGGATCGAGAGATCTCCGGACCGAGCCGTACACCCATGCGCCCGAACATGCTGATTCCGTCGTACTACCCTCATGACACGGGCCGCCGCGCCGTCTCCCTGCCAGCGCGCCTGCGGTCGTGGGTTCGGCCGCGGACGCTGCTCCATCTTGCGGTCCGCGCAGTCACACTGGCGTCGGCACACGCGCTGTTCAAGCCGCACGCCCGCGCGTGGGAGCAAGCTACGGCAGTCTCCCGGGCCCACGCCGATGGTGGACTGCTCCCGCCTCCGCCGCTCTCTGGCGCGGCCTTGCGATCCGGCGTGGCGTCCATCGGCACGCATCCTGACCCGGCGCTGGGGCAATCCCACGTGACGGATCAGCGGAGCGCGATGGTCAATGGCAGGACGGTGCCCGCAGCCACCGCCTGGCGCGGCGTAGCGGGACTGGCCGTGCACCGTCGTGAAGCGCCGAACCGCGTCCGGCCGGCTGTTGGCCTCCTGCGCGCCGGGGAGCCGGTGCAGGTCGCGCGCTGGGTTTCGGGCGAGGCGGTCGAGCCGCACAACGATACCTGGGCCGAACTGGCGGACGGCACATACGTGTATGCAACCATGCTGAGGCGGCCTGGCGAGGTGACGCCGCCGGAGCCGCCGACTGCCGCCCCATGCATCGGTCGCTGGGTCGATGTAAACCTCACGGAGCAGATCGCCACCGCGTATGATGGTCAATACGTTGTTCGCACTGCCCTGATCTCGTCCCGGCGGCCGGACGGGGAGATCCCCAAGGGAACGTTTTCCGTGCTACGCCGCGTGGAGCGCGACACGATGGACGGTGCGGCGCGGGTTGGACCGGCACCGACCAACTCTGGCAGGCGGGTGCCGAATGGTGCGCGTGTGAGTTGTACGGTGGAGAATGTGCGATTCGTGCAGTACTTCACTGCCGAGGGTGCCGCCATTCACGAGAACTACTGGCGACGCCCCGCCACCTTTGGCATTCCCGGCAACCACGGTTGCATCGGCGTGGCACCCGTTGACGCCGCCTGGTTCTGGGAGTTTGCGACGGTCGGCACGCCGCTGCTGGTCCACAACTAGCGCACCGTGCAGGGCGCGCCATTGCTGCGCCCGTCTCGGCAGGAGTTGACGCGCAGACGGAAACACCGTACCCTTTAGTCGGTGATGCGCCCCTCATCCCCTGTGGTCCGTCCGAAGCCGCACGGAACCGCGCGGCGGAGCATGTCATGTGGTCGGCCCGACGACGCCGGGGCGGCTACTTTTGTGATTGGTCTCGTGCCCGGAACGACTCTTGCGAAGGGTTCGCCGGTGCGACGACCAGTGGTCCCCACCCATAGGACCGTCGGCTCAAGCGTCGAGTATTCGGAGCCGCGGCCGCTGAAGGTGCGATGTCGGCAGAGCTAGAAATATTGCTTCCTGAAACGATGGAAAGCGTCCCGTGTAACCTGTGCGGTAGCTGGGACGCTCAAGAAATCTATCCAGCCGCCGAGCGTCGCAACGGCCACGGGGCTGACTCCGACGTCTACGCCTGCACCAGCACGGCGTACGGCATGTGCGGACCCATCGTCCGTTGCAGGCGCTGTGACCTCGTGTACCAGAGCCCGGTGCCCTCGGCCGAAGAGATCATTGACGCGTATGACGGTGTCGTTGACCAGCGGTACGTCGAGGAGCGCAGCGGGCGCATCGAAACGTTCAGCCGTGATCTGGCGGCCGTCGAGCGCCACGAGCGCGGCGGCAAACTCCTTGATGTTGGCTGCCACCTCGGGATGTTCCTCGAAGTGTCGCGCGGACGGGGCTGGGATGTGAACGGCGTCGAGCCGTCCCGCTGGTCCGTCGAGCAGGCCCGCGCGAAGGGGCTGAACGTCCACCATGGCACGCTTGATTCGGTGCATCTGCCGGACGAGTCGTTCGACGTGGTGACCATGTGGGACGTGATCGAACACCTGTCAGACCCGCTGACCGAACTGAAGCAGATGCATCGCATCCTGCGACCGGATGGCTTGCTGGCCGTTTCGACCATGAACGTGGATGCGCTGTTTCCACGGATTGTCGGTCGGCGGTGGCCCTGGTACATGCAGATGCACCTGATCTACTTCTCGCGGCGCACGCTCCACAACATGCTCACCAAGGCCGGCTACCGCGTGGTCGAGATGACGCCGCACCGCAGGGTCGTGCGCCTCTCGTATCTGGTGTCGCGGATTGAGCCGTACTGTGCACCGCTTTACAAGGCTCTAGACTGGGTTGTGCGGCAGACGCGGCAGGGGGACCGCCTGGTGGCGGTGGACCTCGGCGATATCTTTATGACGTTCGCCCGCAAGATCGGCTGAGGCTTCGCCCAGCGACGGCTCCCAGTCTGCCCCTGACGGGTACATGACGGCAACTCCAACCATTGAGGTCCCGCCCCGTACGCTCGATGCACCGCCCGAGGAACGACCGGGCCGGCCTCTGCCGGCCCGGCTCGCCCTGGGTAGTCAGAATCGGGCCGTCCTACCGTGGCTGCGCCTCGCCGCGCTGGTGCTCGTAGCGGCCGCTACGCAGATCATCTACGTGTTCATCTGGCCGCTGTCGTACTTTATGACGCAGGCGACCGACTACACGTACGAGTATCTGGTGCAGTATCCCGCTGCCTGGGAGCGGACGCAGGTATTACTCGCCCGCTTCGAGGCGTTCTGGCCGGGGCAGTCGCGGTCGCTCGACTTCCTGGTAGACGCGATGATGCAGGCATTTATCGGCGCATTTGTGCTGTATCTGGTCGTCATCCTGCTGGTGCGAGGCGGCCTGCCGCCGGTGCTTGGCACCGTGGCCGTCGTCGCGCCGCCGCTGGCCTACCACCTGACGCTGTTCTTCATGCCCGGCCTGTACACCACTGACATGTTCTCCTACGTGATGTATAGCCACATCGCGGCCGTCCTGGAGGTGAACCCGTACACCAGCGCCCCGTCGTGGTTCCCCGAGGTGCGCATTTTTCACTGGATTCACCCGATCTGGCAGAACGCGCCGTCCATCTACGGCCCGGCCTGGATCGACTTGACGCTGCCCCTGTCGCGTATGGTGGCGAACGCCAGCGAGGTTGACAAGGTGCTGGCGTTCAAGGCACTGGTCAACGTTGGGCACGGACTCGGCGTGGCTGGGCTGGCCTACATTGTTCACCGGCTGCGACCCGGTCACACGCTGGAAGCGGTCGCCATGTACGCATGGAACCCGCTCATCATCTTCGAGTTCGGCGGCAACGGCCACAACGACGCCGTGATGGTTGCCATGATGCTGTTCGGTCTGGCGTTGTACGTCAGTTCCGCGCGCTGGCTCGGCATCGTTGCGATGTCAATTTCAGTGCTGCTGAAGATGACAAGCCTGTTCTTGCTGCCGCTCTACGCGATGGCCTGGGCACGTGAGCAGCGTACCTGGGTCCGCTTCTTCGGTGTCGGCATCCTCGCCACCCTGACCGCGCCGGTAATCTTCGTGGCGTTCTACCTGCCGTGGTGGCAGGGCATCGACACTGTCAGCCCGATTCTGACGTGGTCGCAGGGGCCGATGTTCAATAACTATGTTCCGGACATCCTGGCCTTCGGGCTGGCGAGTCGTGACGTACTGGCGGGCGACGGCACGGTCGATCCGGCCCTAGCACTCGAAGGGTGGCGCACCTCGATCAAGACGGTGGCGCGCCTCTTTTTCGTCGCCTGGATCGTTGTAGAACTGTGGCGCGTGCGCGGTGGCCTCGGCATCGCTGGGGCCGGCGCGCGCATCATGATGGTGTTTCTCCTGGCGGTCAATACCTGGGTCTTGCCGTGGTACTTCTCGTGGCCGCTGGCATTGGCGATGATTCTCGGGTGGGACGCCATCACGACAAAGGTTCTGGTCGGGTTCAGCCTGTCAGCGCCGACAGTCATGTACTATCATCACTTCTGGCATCCGTACATGTCGGATTCGACATATTTGCTCTATCTTGCGCCCCTGCTGATTGCGCCAATTGAGGGATCTATTGCGGCGGCAGCGAAGGTCTGGCGGAGTTGGCGGCATGCGCCAACCGCAGGAGCCACGGAAGTTGGTCAAGAGCCTCGCGTCGCACATGCCCCTCAATGAGTCGTCATGGCGATGACGCCGGAGCACGCTGAACTCCTCCATCTGCGGGCGCGCGTCAAAGAGCTCGAGGCTGCCCAGCGTCAGCTTGAGATCTACGCTGAAGACCTGCGCCGCACATTCGGGGAGCTGCGCCGCCAGCTCGGGCATATGAACGAGCTACACCGCATCAGTACGGTAATCGGCTCCGTGTTAGAGCCAGGCGAGGTGATGGGGCGGACCCTCGAAGGGGTCGGCCGGCTCGTCGCCAATCAGGCAAGCTGCATCTACCTGCTTGACGGCAGCGACGTCATCCAAACGGCCACGCTCGGTGACTCGGACCTGCTGCCCGGGACGCGCCTGCTCCTGTCCGAAGCGAGCTTTGGCCCGCTGCTGACCGGATCGGACAGCCCGGCTGTGACTGAGGACGGCCGGACGTTGATTGTGGTGATGCGGGCCAGCGGCGTCGTCATCGGCGCGCTGTATCTCGTCCGCACATTCGGGGCACCGCTGACGGACGAGGACCGCAAACTGGCGGATCTCGTGGCTGCGGAGGCGGCAGCGGCGATCCAGAACGCGCGCCTGTACGAGCAGACGCAGCGCCTCGCGATCACTGATCCGCTCACCGGCCTGGCGAATCACCGCTACTTCCGCGACTCGCTCGCCCTGGAGATTGCGCGCGCGAACCGACTGGGGTACGCTCTCGGCCTGTTGATGATAGATGTAGATCACTTTAAGCGGGTCAACGACACCTTCGGGCATCCGGTCGGAGACGACGTGCTGCGCGACATCGCCCAGGTACTGAGTTCAAACCTACGGCAGACAGATGTGGCCGCGCGTTACGGTGGCGAAGAGTTCGCCATACTGCTGCCGGGCCTCGGCGCGCGTGGTGTGCGCGCCGTCGGGGAGAAGCTGCGCCGCGCCGTTCGTGCGCTCCAGCCGCTGGTTGCCGAAGGCGTCGGCTCGTTTCCAATCTCAGTCAGTGTCGGCGGCGTCTCGGCAGCCCATCCCAAACTCAACAGTATCGACCTTGTTCGGGTGGCTGATTCAGAGCTATACGAGGCGAAGCGTCGGGGTCGAAATAGTGTCTGCGTCGCTGCAGGTAGCTATGATGACGACCAGCCACCGCCGGAGATACACCGACATGAACAAACGCACAGTCCTGCTCGCTGACGACGACCCCGGCTTGCGCCGACTCGTTGGTGCGACGCTGGGCTCGGAGCACTTTGACCTGTTGTCGGCGGCTGATGGCGACGAGACGCTGTCTGTGGCGCGGGAACTGCGGCCGTCGCTGATCCTGCTCGACATCAACATGCCCCGCAAGAATGGTCTGGAAGTGTGCCGGCTCCTGAAGGGCGACCCTGAGACGGCCCACATCAAGATCGTGATGTTGACGGCCAGCGGCAGCGATGTGGACCGCACGCGGGCTTTCGAGGCGTCGGCGGACGACTACTTCGTCAAACCGTTCAGCCCGATTGCGCTGCTCGACAAGGTGTATGCGCTGCTCGGCTGAGAACGGCGGCCCCCGCTGATGGATGCCCTGCTAACCCCGACGGGCCTCGCACTTACCTACGTCTGGAGCTACGCGGTTCTTGCCAGCGTGCAGCTAACGGTGCGGCTGATTATGGCGTTCTCGGTGGCGCGGACAGCTCGCGGTGCCCTGGCGCTGACCCTCGTCACCGTTCCGCTGAGCCTCGTCTATCTCGTCCTTTTCGGCCAGTCACTGACTCCGCTGCCGCTCGCGATGCTGGTGACAGGTGCCGCCGGCTACGTCATCGCCGACCGCGTGCTTGCCTTTCGCCGCCAGCGGAGCACCATCGCCGCTGCCATCGGCATCGGGCTGCTCGGTGCTCCGTGGGGCGTCTTCTTGATCCGCCCTAGCGGCTGAGTCCCGTGCGCGCTAGATCGCGCCCTTGAACGTGTCGCAAGCGCCGGGCTGGCCCTGCTGGTAGCCCACGCTGAACCACTTCTGTCGCTGGTCGGCAGACCCATGCGTCCAGCTTTCAGGCGTGACGCGGCCCTGGGTCGTCTGCTGAATGCGGTCGTCGCCGACGGCTGCGGCGGCGCTCAAGCCCTGGGCGATGTCCTGATCCGTCAGGCCTTGAATGAAGCCCGTTTCGGCGGCGTTGGCGGCCCAGACTCCGGCTAAGCAGTCGGCCATCAGCTCCGAGCGGACCGCGTCACTGTTCGGGCCGGTATCGCGCCGGTCGAGGCGGTCGAGGATGCCTGAAATGTTCTGGATGTGGTGGCCATACTCGTGGGCCAACACGTATGCCTCCGCGAACGGGCCGCCCTGCGCGCCGAAGCGGGTCTTCAACTCGTTGAAGAAGTCCAGGTCGAGGTACACGGTCTGGTCGGCCGGACAGTAAAACGGACCAGAGGCCGAAGAGGCGTTGCCGCAGCCAGTGTTGGTAGCCCCCGTGAACAGGCCGGTCTGCGCCTGCGGGTATTGCTGTCCCTGCGCCTTCATCGTGACGCCCCAGTAGTTCTGAATGCTGTTGACGATGCCGACGATGCGGCAATCTTCGCGGGCATTAGCGTCAGCGCCGACTTTACAGTCCTGTGCCAGGGTACTTGCGGGGTTCGCGTCAGCGGGCCGCTGCTGCGATTGCGGGGCGGACTGCGTAGTTTCTACCACGCTGCCCAGGATTGCTGGGTCGACGCCGAAGATCATTCCGACGATCAGGATCAGCAGGCCGAGGCCGCCGCCGCCGACCATCATCGCGCCGCCCGGCCGCATGCCGCTGCCGCGCCGGTCCTGCACCTGGGAAGCATCAAGTTGGGCGTTGTCGTTGAACCGCATGGGAGGGCTGCTCCTTCGAAGTCGTGCTTGCTCCGCACGCGCGTGCATGGATGCGCTGTGCTCAATGCAAGGCGTGGGCCACTTGCTGCGTGATCAGGCGTCTCCCACAGGACGCGCCCTCACCTTCTGTTACCCAGGTGACCCCTGAATGGCGTCACCGCGCCGTCAATCCACCCGTTCAGGATATGAAGGGCTCTTAAAACAAAAAGAACTCTTTACTTGCTTGTCCGCACTCGGTTACACTCGCGACTGCCTCACCGCTGAGGCTCCCATTTCGGCACCCCAGCCTGCGGAGGCAACGTGCGGCATCGCGTTCTCTCACTGCTCGGCTCGCTCATCGTCCTGTTTGGCGTTTTCGCTTCTACCGACCTTGATCTGCACCTTGCCGAAGCGGCCGACATCGCCGCTCTTTCCCAGACCACCGCGACCCAGTACGTCGTCGCCGAGCCGCTTCCCAGCTTCACGTTTGTGCCGCCGCCCGCACCCGCTGGTCAGCCCGTCCGCCTAATGGTCGTGTTGCACGGCATGGGCGGCAGCGGTGCCGATATGGCCGCCATGATGGGACCACTGGCCGCACAACAGAACTGGGCGATCCTGGCCCCGACGATGCCCTACCGTGACTACCGCGACCCTGAACTCGTCCGGCGCGACGGCGAACTGCTGCCGCGCCTAAACTCGTTGATTGATTCGCTGCCGGCGCGCACCGGCCTTCAGTTTCAGTCGCGCGTGCTGTTCTTCGGATTCTCGCGCGGCAGCCAGGAAGCGATTCGCTACTCCCTGATGTTCCCTGACCGGACGCTTGGCGTTGCCGGCCTGTCGGCTGGCTCCTACACCATGCCGGCCATCAGCGGGCAAGACGGGCAGGTCTTGAAGTACCCGTTTGGCACGGCTGACGTCGACACCTTCTGCGGGCAGAAGTTCGATGCTGCGGCCGTGCGCCAGGTCACGTATTGGATCGGCGTGGGCGATGCGGACACGAAGAAGGAAGATGTGCCGCGTCAGTGGGACGCGATGCTCGGCACTAACCGCGTCGAGCGGGCCGGACGGTTCGTCGAGACGCTCCAGAAGTTCGGTGCAAGCGCCAATCTGATGGTCTTCCCCGGTGCCGGCCACGAGGTTACGGGCGCAATGCGCGAACAGGCCGTGCGGTTCCTGTCGTCGCTGTAGGCGCGTTCAGATCGCGCAGCGGTGACGAGAGCAGCGTGAGCTGACGGTACGATGACCGTTCAAGCCAGGGCCGGACGTATACTCACGCCGCCGTGAACCTCAATGAAGCGCCGATGACGCCGGCCCGTAGCGCAGCATTCGTCGCTGCGCCGGCCCCTGACACTGCAGCGAGCGGGCAACCCGCTTGCACGTCGGCCGCTATGCCTGGAACAGACGTGCGCAGGCGGCTGCTGGCGCGGCCCCGTTGGCTGCCGAGCGAATCGGTGCTGTCGTTCCTGCTGGTGCTGGTTGTGGCGTCGGCCCTGCGCCTGCCGTTTCCTGACCTGACGCCGTTCGGGCACGACGAGGCGCTGGAGGCCGAACGCGCCCGCCCGATCTGGTACGGCGCGCGGCCGGTGGACTCCGAAGTCACGTCATGGTGGATACCTGACCCGGCCGGCCTGCTCTACTACTTTTCGCTGGCCGAGGCGTTCCCGAAGCCGGCCATCGCCCGCGTTGTGCAGATGTCGGCCACCAACGTCGTGAGCGTGCTGCTGTGCTACCTGCTGGCGCGCCGTTTCTTCGGCCCGGGCATAGGACTGATTGCGGGCCTGTTGTACGCAGCCAACCCATGGGCCGTCACGTTCGCCCGCCAGCCGTGGGTCATCACGCAGCCGCTCCTGACGACGATCATGCTGCTTGCTGCCATGATGGTGGTGGTGCGGCGTGATCGGCGCTGGGTGATCCCCTTTTTTCTGGCCGGCGCGGCACAGACCCAGACGCATTTGCTCGCGGTACTATTCGGGCCGCCGGTTCTGCTGACGCTCGTGCTGTTTGCCCGGCGGTGGCTCGTGCCACACGTGCTCGTGGGCGTCATGCTGGCCGTGACGATGGTCGCACCGTATGCCCTGCACCTGCTGGTGCTGTGGCCGGAAATTGCCGAGGCGCTCGGGCGCGGCAATCGCGGCATGACGCTCCTGCCCGACCCGACTGCGCTGACGCTCACGTCCTGGCTGATCTCGGGCTACAACCTTGAACGCAAGCTTGGCTTTTACGACGGCGCGATGCTGCTACTGCGGGTGCCGCTACTGATCGTTGCGGCGCTGGCAGCGGGCCTGCTGATGCTGGGGACTGTTCGCAGCGCCCTGGCCTGTGTGCGGCGTGCGGAAGCGTGGCGAGCCGATGCGCTGCTACTGATCTGGCTCCTGGCCCC
>JBBQBU010000034.1:0-20734 GCA_038318015.1 Chloroflexota bacterium
GTCTGACGGCATCTCGTGGCGCTCGATGGCAACCGCCATCAGTTCGTAGCCGCGTTCTTCGTCGCCGGCCGCAAAGGCGGCGCGGATGTCCTCAAGCAGCAGCGCCTGCTCGTTTCCCATACCTGTTCTGCACCACCTGCCGTGTTCTTCGTTCATGCGTCACGAGAGGTAACGAGCATGACGTCACAATGAGGACGGCTCATTCGGAGCTTGACGCCACGACACCTATCCGTCACGGCACACCGGCCGCTGCATGTTCCACACTGGGTGCTGGCTGTGCCATCCTCATCGTGCGCCAGGGTACTCCACGGGCGGGTGCTTCAACAACTCCGCTTCGATCAGGTCTGAGCCGAGGCCGGGGCGGTCGGGTACCTGCAGGTGCCCGTTCTTGATGGTGAATGGGTGCGTCATCAGGTCGTCGCGCCAGGGAGCGTCGTCCTGGTCGATCTCCAGAATGAAGAAGTTCGGGGCGGTTGCCGCCACCGCCGTCGAGACCAGCGTGGTGATCGGGCTGTGGCAGTTGTGGAATGACAGCAGCACGTCATGGGTGTGCGCCTGGTCCGCGATCTTCTTGCCCATCGTGATGCCGTTCCAGGCCAGGTCCGGCATGATGATGTCCTGAGCGTTCAGGTCGAGGTACGGCCGGAAGCCCTGGGTGCCGAAGATGCTCTCGCCGTGGCAGATGGTGGTGCGGGTCGATTCGCGGATGGTGCGGAGCGCCTTCGGGTCGAAGCTCTCGACCTCCAGCCACATCAGGTCGAACGGCTCCATCGCGCGGGCCAGCTTGATCGCGCCGGGCAGCTTGAAGCGGAACGCCACGTCCAGGGCGATGCCCACGTCCGGCCCCAGCTCCTCGCGGAACGTCCCGACGATCAGTTCGGCGTTGCGAAGGGTCGGGCCAGAAATGTCGCCGGTCGCATGGCCGCGCGCGGCTCCTTCTGGGATGGCGTCCGGCCGATCCATCAACGGGAATAGGTTCGTCTTGAGGGCGGTGTAGCCGCGCTCGCGGACCTCGGCGGCCAGCGCGCGCAGATCGTCGGTCGTCTCAACCTTGGGGACGCCGAGCCGCTCGCCGCGAGTTGCCCGGACGGAGCCGCAATGTGACCAGTACAGGCGCAGCTCGTCGCGCATCTTGCCGCCGAGCAACTGCCAAACTGGCGCGCCGAGCACTTTGCCCCGGATGTCCCACAGCGCCGAGTCGATGCCGGCCATCGCCTTCCATGCGATGCCGCCGGTGTGGCGCACGGACATGGCATGCAGCTCCCACCAGATGCGTTCGGCCTGCATCGGGTCTTGCCCGACGATGACCTCGGCGAAGCGGTCCACCATCGCCGTGATCGGGCCGGGGGTGCCCCAGTCGGTGCAGTCGCCCCACCCGACCACGCCGTCGTCGCTCGTCTCGATCTTGACGAACGTCCAGGGACGAAAGCCGCCATCGACAATGAAGGTGCGTATGCGCGTGATCCGCAAAGCCATGCTGCTGCTGTTCTCCCAACGACAAAATTGCAGGTGATAGCGTGGGGGCACGGTGCCCTAAACGGTGCAACGACAGCGTAGCGGCACGAGGCAAACAACTGGTCAGGCGAGCGAATCGACAGGTGCCGGTGCTCCCGCGTCGTCGTCAGCGTCCAAGTTGCGATCTCAGAACGAGGTGTATGGGGAGCCCCGGAACACGCTGAAAATCGCTATCGGCAGTCACCATCGTCAGATCGCACTCCAACGCCGTCGCGGCGATCAAGGTATCAACATCGCCGATCAGGTTGCTGGTCGGCCTCAGTGATCGTCTGATAGCGCCGTATCGACGCATGATCGGATAGGTTACGAAGAACGGGGGGGATCTCTTTAAGGAGATCAACGAGTTGGGCGTGTAGCTGCGGGTAATCCGCTAGCCCGCTGATGTACTCGTTGACTTCGCCGTAGACCAGGATGCTGGTGGCAGCCTCGCCATCCTCGATCCAGGGCGTCACCAGGGCCAACGCGGCGGGGCGACTCAGCAAGTAGGCGGCCACCAGCCTCGTATCGAGCAAATATCGTCTCACCACTCGAAGGGTGGAGTCGGTCTGGTTTCATGCCGCATGCGGTCCAGGTCATCGAGCATGTCAGGGCCGCCTTCATCATCAATGTGTTTCCAGGCACCAGCCAGACCAAGTGCACGCTGGATGCTGGACTCGTCGCCGGACAGTATGTCATCGGCGTCTTTGCCAGAAGTGATATAGCGCACGACCTCGTCCGAGCCTTCCTGTGTCGGGATCCCGATCAGCGGCTGACTCCCACGTGTGGTCAGGCTGTTCAGAATGCGAACTGGTCGCTCAGTCATCGTCATCACATCCTTCCACGGCATCGTTACAGCGTACCCTCAGTATCTCACGTCGCGACGGTTCAGCAGGTGAACATGCTTCAGCGCAGCCTGCTCGCCGCGCGGTTGCGCGCGGCGGCCATAAACGGGCGACGCGCAATCCTTCGGTCAGTTCAGGAGGTGACATGGTTGCAGCCAGACGCATCGGCATGTTGACACCGTCGTCCAATACGATGGTGGAGCCGCTCACCAGCGCCATGACCGCGCACCTGCTGGACGACCTGTCGGTCCACTACGCGCGCATCAGCGTGACGCGGATCGCGCTGGACCAGGGCAGCCTGGACCAGTTCGAGCGCGACGCGATGCTCGGGGCGGCGCGCCTGCTGGCCGACGCGAAGGTGGACGTGATCTGCTGGAACGGCACGTCTGGAGCCTGGAAGGGCGTGGCCGCCGACCTCGCCCTCTGTGAGGCCATCACCGCAGAGACGGGTATTCCGGCCACGACCGGCACGCTGGCACAGTTTGAGGCGTTTCGGGCGCACGGGATCACGCGGTACGCGCTGGCCGTGCCCTACACCGAGGATGTCCGCGACGCCATCGTGCGGGTGTACGGCGACGCCGGGTTTACGTGCGTCAACAGCGCCCACCTGGACATCAGCACGAACTTCGCGTTCGCCGAAGTGACCCTGGACACGCTGCGCGCCCTGGCCCGGGCCGCCGACCACCCGGACGCCCAGGCTGTGGTGATCGTCTGCACCAACCTTGCCGCCGCGCGCATTGTCCAGGAGTTAGAGCAGGAGTTTGGTAAGCCGGTGCACGACTCGCTGGTCGTGTCGCTGTGGCAGCCGCTCCAGATGCTCGGCTGGCAGATCCCGCTATTCGGCTGGGGCAGGCTGCTGGCCGAGTTCGGCTGACCGTCAGCCACCTGTGACCGTCAGGCGTGCTGGTCCAGCGCGTCCGTGATGGCTTGCCGGCGCGGCAGCCGGCCCTCGGCGCGGTACCGCTCCACGCCCGCCGCATCCAGCAGGATCGTCGCCGGCACCATGCGCGTCTCGTACCGCTCGCGGGCCTGCATGCCCACGTCCTCGGCCACATTCAGGCGCAGCACGTCCACACGGTCGCCCAGATCCTGCTCGAGCCGGTTGATGATGGGGCGCGTTGCAAGGCACGCGCCGCAGGTGTCAGAGTAGATGAAGAGCAGCAGCGGCCGCCCCCCCTGGATCCCCTGGTCCACGGCGTCCAGCTTTGCCACGTCGCTGACGCCGCCGCGCAGGGAGCGTTGCACCAGGGCCAGCCCAATGCCGGTGCTGGCAACGGCCACGGTCGGCCACAGCCCGCCGAACCGCGCCCCCACGACCCAGGCGACGGCCATCACGACGGCGCTGGTGAACAGGTACGAGTACCGATTAATGAATGAGACCATCAACACACTCCGGGAGGTGGCGGGGCGGCCCTACGAGACAGTTGCCGCCTGACGCCAGGTTCTAGATGGTGGGCGGGTGCTTGTGGTGATCTGGGCTGTGCTGGTCGGCATTCTGCATCAGCAGCCACGGCGAGAGGCGCAGCCGGATGAAGTCGCGCCAACTCAGCGCCCGCTCAAAGGCGGGCCGGCGGGCGGAACGCTCCTGCTCGGCAGTCGGCCAGGCCGGCCACACGACAACGGCAGCGCCCAGCAGCCACGCCGCCGCGTACCGCCGCAGCCGCCCACGCAGGCCGCCGCCCTCCGAGGCACCGGCGTCCGGTGCCTTCGTGGATGTCCGCGCAGCCGGTGACGCTGGTGGTCGGGCGATCATACTTCCTCACGAAGATCGTACACCGTGCCCCGAGTGGCGCGCAGGTGAAAACGCCGTGAAAAGATGGACTCGCACACGTCACGCCGCCACTACGAGGAAATCTCGAATCTGTAGCATCGAGAACTCCAACGCTTCCCTCGCAGAAATGCGCCGATATGATCGGTCCCGTGATGCAGATTCCGTGGCTCCGCAACGTACTCCGCGCTCCCCAGGCCAGTCGGCGTGCCTCGAACCGTGCGCGCTCGACCCTGCTGGCCCGTGTGTTCACACTCCTGATCGTAGCTGGCCTGGCCCTCAGCGCCATCCCGAGGGAGGACGCGGAAGCGCTGCCCGCCATGGCCAATCCGAAAGCAACACCGGTGCCCACCCTGAAGGCCAGCGACGTGCGCGTCTCGGCCATCGGCAACTTCATCGCCGGTACCGTCTGGGACGACACGCGCATTCGCAACGGCATTGTCGACGACAACGAGGGTGCGCTGGAGACTGGCACGATCGTCAACATCAGCATCGAGCGCCTCGAGCCTCCGAACGTCGGCCCGGCCGTGTGCACCAACACTGGTAGTAACAACGTGGTGGCGGACAGCAACGGCCGCTACCGGTGCGAAGGGCTTCTTGTTGGGCTGCACCGCGTCTCGGTCGTGCCGCCTGCCGAGTATGAGGCGACCTCGCCCCGGCAGCGCGACGTGACCGTCACGGCGACCGACGGCGGCATCGCCAACTTTGGCCTCGCGCATGTCGATGCGCGTATCCGTACCGTCGGCGGTCTGGTCTTCCTCGACTGCAACGAGAACGGCCAGCGGGATCTCGCCGTGGAGGTCGACAACCGGCCATCGTCGAGCGCATTCGACGTGCGGCTTGAGCGTACCGACGGCAGCAACTCGACCCGGTCTGCCAGTGGCAACAACGGGCGGTACAGCTTTGACAACCTGGACTCTGGCACCTACGTCGTGACGCTGGAAATCACCAGCTCGGACTGGAAGGCGACCACGTCCACGCGTCGTGAGATCACCATTAGCAACACCTTCGGTGCCGTTGTGGACTTCGGCATCATTGATACGCGCGGCAACTCCCTGTGCGTCCGGTCCGCGAACGCGACCGCGACGACCATCCTGGCGACGGCTGTGGTGGCCGCCGACCGCACCGCGACGGCGATTGTCCGCAGCGGTGGTCAGGGGCTGGCACCGGGCCAGTCGGTGCCGCCGGCGGCTGCAACAGCCATCGCTCAGCAGGCCACCGCCACGGCGCAGCGGAGCGCGGCACAGGCAACGGCTACGGCGCTGCGGTTCACCCCGGTGCCCACGCCCACGCCCCAAGCGTACATTCGCATGCTCGGTGCCTATCCGCGCTCGGCTCGATTCGTGATGCAGGCGGTTGCGAAGTACCCGGACGGCAGACGCGAAGATATGCTGGCTGAGGGCGCGCTGATCGGTCTGGAGACGACGGTCCTCCAGAACGCGGGCCAGCGCGTCGGGTCGGAGCAGGTCTCGATGCGGATCAAGCGGAATGAGCGCATTGACGACATCGTCGTGACCGCCCAGCAGGCCTACCGGCAGCGCAGCACCGACCAATTCTGGAGGGCTGTCACCTACGGCGAAGTCCGCAATGAACTTGGCCTGCTCGCACCGCTTGACGCCCTAGTGGCGCTGC
The DNA here is from genome assembly GCA_038318015.1 of Chloroflexota bacterium. GTDB lineage: Bacteria > Chloroflexota > UBA6077 > UBA6077 > JACCZL01 > JADZEM01. Next base: position 5,737 of record JBBQBU010000034.1, read on the forward strand.
GCTGCATCAGCCGCAGCATGGACAACGGGCAGGCCGTGGTGAACGGCGCCGTCACCCGCCACATGATCGGCGAGGTCAACACCCTGCGCTTCTGGGAGACCAGTATACGGCCGCAGTACGAGAGCGGTGCCGCACAGAACGGCAGCGGTGCTTCGCCGGGCGGGGATCAGCAGATCACCACAAGCGGGCTGCGCCCAAGCACGTCGATCTCCTGCACCCCGCCCGCACAGGCCGTCTCCGACCCTGCCAACAATCGTGCCCAGCACGTCTACCAGACCATGCAGGTGGAAGCCTGGGTGGGGCTGCAGGATGGCCTGATCCGCTCGGAGCGGATGACGGCCCGCGTCCTGCCGCCGATCAGCGACCCGAAGGAGATGCCGGACCCGATCGAGCTGGACGTCGTGCTGACGTTCTCTGATGTGAACAAGCCGATCACCATCCTGCCGCCGCTGCTGCCGACCCCGACGCCGGTGCCGCCGACGGCTGGCCCGGTGGCGGCTGCCCCTGCCGCACCGGCACCGGCATCGGGCCTCCAGCCCGCGCCAGACAACGGCCGGGCTGTGCAGGAAGCCCCGACCCCTGGACTGCCAGATGCCATGATGCCGAACGACCTGGGGACGCCCCAGGGCACGGTGGCCGAGCCGCAGCCGGACCAGCCGAGCGGCCCGACCCCGAGCCAGCGCGAGCAGGCGGCAGCCGCCGAGCGCGCCCTGGTGGCCATCGCCACGGGCGGGCAGTCGCGGACTGGCAGCTACGCACGCGGCAACAACATCCTCCTTGACGTGCCGTTCCGCACCCAGCAGGACAACACTGCGTACGGCCCGACAAACTCTGGCCCGGCCACCATGGCGATGGCACTAGGCGGCTACGGCACCGACGTGGCGGTGAGCGACCTCCGCGCGCTCATCAACGGCCTGGACGGCAACTACAACCCCGGGTCTGGCGTCCGCATCGAGACGATGGCGCGAGTCGCTGAACGCGGCGGCCTGAACGTCCTCGACCTGTTCCGGGGGGCGCGCTTCAACGAATGGACCATCGAGCAGGTCCGCGAGATGATCCGGCGGGGCTACCCCGTGGTGACCCTGGTGCAGGGCGCGGTGCTGCCGGGCGGCACGCCGCCGGGCGTCACCCGTGAGCGGTTCGTCACCATCATTGGGATGGACGGCGACGACATCATCTACCACGACCCGGGCTACCCGGACGAGGGGCAGGGCGCTGCGCGGCGCATCCCCGGCCGCATCCTGGAGCAGGGCTGGCTGGCGGCGTCTACGCCACGGCTGGCGGCGGGCCTCTCACTCGGGCCGGAGGGGCGCGGCCTGCTCGACAGCGCACGCGGCGAGGTGCCACCGGGTGCCAGCCCAGTCGCCGTCAACGCGACCCCGAATCTGTCGGCAACGGTGCCCGTCATCGCCACCATCGAGCCTGCCCCGACGCCGGCCCCGCCGGAGTATCCCTTCGGCCTGCCGGTCCACCCGATCCTGGTGTTGTTCTGGCTGATCCTGGTGGTGCTGCTGGTCGTGATCCTGGTGCGGAGCCTCCGGTAGCCCCGCACCAAAGCAATCATCTTGCGGACCCCTATGCCTGACGGACTCCCCCTCTCCCGCAAGCGGGAGAGGGGGTTGGGGGGTGAGGGAGAGAGGCCAGGGGGACGCATGGATGCCTTCGAGATCGCTGAGGTTGCCGCCGAGCGCGAGCGGCGCGGTACGCGCTACTACGAGTTCCTCCGAAAACCGGACATCAGTACCGGCCTCTACGTCCTGGAAGCCGGCACCGAAGACCCGCAGCGGCCGCACACTGAAGATGAGGTCTACTACGTCGTCAACGGGCAGGCGACCGTCCGCGTGGCCGACGAAGACCGAGCGGTCGGCCCCGGCAGCGTCGTCTACGTCGCGGCGACGGTGCCGCACCGCTTCCACACCATCACCGAGACGCTGGAGCTGCTGGTCGTGTTTGCGCCGGCCCAGCACACCCGTCGCTCCGCTGAGTAGGCGTCACGCCTGACGCTGCCGCTCGGGCGACCATGCGCCGGCGCTGAAGACTCAGGACTCGTATACCCGTTACCTCCTGGATCGGTGGACGCGATGGCAAAACACTTCAACATCTGGTTTGGCGGCATCTTCCTGGCGGTGGGGGCTGTCTGCCTGCTGATCGGGGCCGTCCTGGCGGTGGTGCTGCTGTATGTCCTCGGCCTGCCAGATGCAGCCTGGGCGGCGGTGATCGCCCCGAGTGCCGTCGGCATCTCGTTCGCGGTGCTCGGCGGCGCGTTCATGGCCGTGGGGCTGCGGCGGCGGCGCATGGAGCAGCGCCTCCGCGTGTCTGGCACGACGACGCAGGCGACCGTCGCCAGCATCGAGCAGACGGGCGTGCGGGTGAACCGGCGGCGGCTCTGGCGCGTCCGGTACACCTACGACGACCTGTCCGGCGTGGCCCAGCGCGGCGATAGCGGCTACCTTTCCAACGAGGAGGCGCACAGCTACGCCATCGGGGATCAGGTCTTCGTGCGGTACGACCCCGCCGACCCAACGGTGAGCGCGTGGCTCGGCCGCGACGAGTCCCCAGGCTAGCCAGCCGTCACGCCTAACGCCGCCGTCTCCCGCCGGACGGGTAGGACGACGGCCGGGTGTCCATACAGCGCGGTGTTTTCGGCCCGATTCGCCTGGTGTGCCCGTTGTGACAGGCAGGGTGTGCAGTGTCGCGCTACGCTCAGGGAGCGAAGCAGCCCGGCGCACGGAGGGCATCCGGCCGGGACGCACGCCGGCTGGTGGACAGTCGGGGGTCGATCATGGAGTGGATGAAGCATTTTGACATCTGGTTTGGTGGCCTCTTCTTCTTGCTTGGGACCGCTGCGCTCGGTGCGGCGCTGGCACTGTTCGTCTTCTGGCCGCGCGTCCGGGCCGGCCGGCCCGGACGCGGGAACCTCTGGGTCTTCATGGGTGCCCCGCTGATCTGCGGGCTGGTGTTCACGCTGGTCGGCGGCGGTTTCATGGGCTACGGCATCCGGCAGTATCAGGTGGAACAGCGGTTGCTGGCATCGGGGGTCACGGAGTGGGCCACCGTGGTGGACGTTGAGCGCACCGGCACCCGCGTCAACGGCCAGTATCTCTGGCTGGTTCGCTACGAGTACCGCGACCCGTCGGGGAACATCCACGAAGGGACCAGCGGCTACCTGGAGCGTCGCGAGGCGCAAAGCTACCGCATCGGCGAAACGGTGTACGTGCGCTTCGACCCGGCCGAGCCGTCCACGAGCATCTGGTTCGGGCGGCAGGCTCGGGCGCGCACCTCCGCCGGCCCCTTGCCGACCTGACGCACGCAGGGGCGCGGGCGCCGGCTTGGCGTGCAGGACAAAACGCACGCCGGCGCGCCCACTACGGCCCATACATGCACTATTTGACAGGCAGTCTAGTGCATGTTAGGATGGCGGTGAGCGGGCTCCTGGCCAATCGGCCGGCTTCCGGGGACGCCATGCCGTCCCCGGGCGCGGCCCGCGCGAAAGGATCCTGCCATGACCGTTCCCTCCCCCCTCCTCTCCGTGCCTGCAGCCTCCTCCGAGCGACCGGCCGCTGTCACCGCGATTGCCGTGGCCCACGGCGACGGCATCGGCCCCGAGATCATGGCCGCGACACTGCGCGTCCTTGAGGCGGCCGGCGCGCGCCTGGAGATCGAGCCGATCTCGATTGGCGAGCAGGTGTATCGCGGCGGCCACTCGGCCGGCATCACCCCCGAGTCCTGGGACACGCTCCGCCGCACGAAGGTCTTCCTGAAGGCACCAATCACCACGCCCCAGGGCGGCGGCTTCAAGAGCCTGAACGTGACCGTTCGCAAGACCCTGGGCCTGTACGCCAACGTCCGCCCCTGCGTCTCCTACGCCCCGTACGTGGCGACGAAGCACCCGAAGATGGATGTGGTCATCGTCCGCGAGAACGAGGAAGACCTGTACGCCGGCATTGAACACCAGCAGACCGACGAGGTCGTCCAGTGCCTCAAGCTGATCAGTCGGCCCGGCTGCGAGCGCATTGTGCGGTACGCATTCGAGTACGCCCGCAAGAACCAGCGGCCGAAGGTCACCTGCTTCACCAAAGACAACATCATGAAGCTGACCGATGGCCTGTTCCATAAGGTCTTCGACGAGGTGGCCGCCGAGTACCCGGAGATCGAGAACGAGCACTGGATTGTGGACATCGGCGCGGCGAAGCTCGCGGACACACCGGAAGCATTCGACGTGATCGTCATGCCCAACCTCTACGGCGACATCCTGTCCGATGTCGCGGCGCAGATTGCCGGCTCGGTCGGCCTGGCCGGGTCGGCGAACATCGGCGACCAGGTCGCCATGTTCGAGGCGATCCACGGCTCCGCACCCCGCCGCGCCGGCCAGGATCTCGCAAACCCCTCCGGCCTGCTGCTGGCCAGCGTGATGATGTTGGTGCACATCGGGCAGACCGAGGCGGCGGCGCGGGTCCACAACGCGTGGTTGCGCACCATCGAGCGCGGCATCCACACCTATGACATCTTCGACGAGCGCGTCAGCGCCCAGAAAGTGGGCACACGGGCATTCGCGGACGCCGTCATTGCGAACCTGGGGGAGGCGCCGGAACGGCTGGCACCCGTCGCCTACGCGGACGCCCCGGCCGCCCCTGCCGCGACCGCGCCTGCCCGCGTCGTCGTTCCGGCCCACAAGGCGCTGGTGGGGGTGGATGTCTTCCTGCACTGGAAGGGCGGCCCGGTCGATGACCTCGCGCGCCACCTGCGGACCCTTGAAGGCGACGGCCTGGTGATGCAGATGATCACCAATCGGGGCGTCAAAGTGTGGCCGGACGGGCTGCCGGAGACGCTCTGTACCGACCATTGGCGCTGCCGTTTCAGCGCGGCGGACGCCGGCCGTCCGCTCAACCACGCACAGATCGTGAGCCTGCTCGGGCGGTTCGCCGCCGACGGGCTGGACTTCATCAAGACCGAGCACCTCTATACGTTCGACGGCGTGGCGGGCTTCTCGCTCGGGCAGGGCCAGTAGGGGTCGCGGTCCCCGATTGCCCGCACGGCACCGTAGCCGTGCCACGATCCATCGTCCGAGTGCTGCCCAGTTGAGGGGCAGCACTCGGACCGTTGCATGGAGGTTCACGATGGTGTGTGCGATGTGTCGGGGCGGCGTCCGGCCCCGCGAGGAGCTTCGGACCGGGCGGCAGGTCTACCTCTGCGACGGCTGCGGCACCGTCTGGCACGATCACGTCGGGGCGGCATTGCTGCGGCTGGCTCCGCGCCTAGAGCCGGTCGCCGAGCCGCTCGGCGACCTGGCTCGGCGCGGCGGGCACCTGCCACTCAAACTGGGGCGGCGCTCCCCCAGGAGCGAGTTCCGCCAGGGCATCCGACCCGACCCCGGCGGCTACGCGCACCCGAGCCCGTTCCTCGGCCCCCACACGTTCGCAGCCGAGCGCACAAACTAACCGGCCGCCCCGACGTTTGCGCCGGGCGCCGCATCGCCCGGCGCATCTGCCCACGTTCCGATACAATGCCGACCAGACGGGCGGATCTTCCGAAGCGGGGGATGCGTGGCGTGGTGAGGCGGTGGCGGGGGAGGGGCGGTGAGCACGGGCTGGACGCTGCTGACGAGCCACGGGCATGTGCTGTTCTATCTGGCCGTCGAGCCGGATGCCACCGTGCGCCAGATCACAGACGCCATCGGCATCTCCGAGCGTCGCGTGATCGCGATCGTACATGAACTCGAGTCGGCCGGCATGGTCACCTCGACGAAGGTCGGCACACGCAAGCACTACGACGTGAACCCGGACGCCCGCTTCCGCCACCCCACGCTGAGCCACGTGACCCTGCGAGACGTGCTGTCCCAGTTGCGTATGCAGGCACCCGACCCGCCGCCGATCCGCTGGCGGCAGTGAGCCGGCACACGGACTCCCACGCGGCCCTCGGCGCGCCCGCATCCGGGGGCGCCGCGTACCCGGCACCGGCGCGCCGGCCGTCCTACGGAGCGCTCGGCTGGGCTGGCGCGCCTCCCCGATGGCCGCACGGTACCCGCTGCCGAAAGAAGTAGCGGTCATCAGGCAGCCGTCTGGTATCGTCCCGGTAGAGGGCTGCGATCTGGTGGCCCATGCACGCCACCGTACCCTGGCGCGCAGGTGGGAGCAGGTCAGGCTATGACTCGATGAACATCATTCGAGCCGTCACCATCCGCGATGTTGCGCGTATGGCGGGCGTGTCACTGAGCACGGTATCGCAGGTGCTGAACGGGCGTGTTGGCTACGCCAGCGCGGCCACCCGCGACCGAGTGCGGGCGGCGGCCGGCGAGCTTGGCTACCGCCCGAACGCGCTGGCACGCGGCCTCGTGACCTCGCGGACCGGCACGCTCGGCGTGGTCATCACCGACATCACGCAAGCCTTCTTCACGCAAGTGGTCGGCAGCATTGAGCAGGTCGCGAGTGCCCAGGGCTATTCGGTGCTGCTGGCCTGCGCCGACGGGGTACGACCTGAGCAGTCGGCGCTTGAGACGTTCCTCGACAAGCGCGTGGACGGCATCATCTGCATGTCCAGCACCGTCGAGGCCAGCGCCGATCACATCGTCCAGGTGACGCGGTACGGGGTGCCGGTGGTGGTCATCAACCGTCCGTTGCACACGCCAGAGTTGAACCAGATCGCCTGGGACGATGTCGAGATCGGGCACCGGGCGACGGAGTACCTCATCAGCCTGGGGCACCGGCGCATTGCTCACCTGAGCGGCCTGCACGAGACGCCCTCGCCGGACGCACCGGACCGCCGGGCAGCGGTGGACCGCGTGACGGGCTACCGCTCGGCGTTGATGGCGGCCGGCCTGCCGATTGACGAGTCGCTGATCGTGCACGCGGAGTTTGATTACCACGTGGCGTTCAGCGCGTGCGGCCCGCTCTTCGAGCGGGACAATCCGCCGACAGCGGTCTTCGCCTCGAACGATGCGATGGCGACGGCGATCATCAACGCGCTGCATCGCCGGCATCTGAGGGTGCCGGAGGACGTCAGCGTGATCGGCGCGAACGACGACCTGTACGCCGTCCACGTTGAGCCGCCTCTGACGACGGTCCGCCTGCCGGTCCGCGAGGCTGGCCGGCGCGCCGCCGAGATCATCGTGGCGTCGCTGGGGGCAACCACACCGGGCGAGCCGGTCAGCGAGATGCTGGCGGGCGCGTTGATTGTGCGAGGGTCCACCACGCCACCGCCTGCGCCGCCGTCCTCGTAGGAGCATGCCGCTGGCAAGCCTGCCGTACACGTTCGCCGGAAACGGCCGCCTGGTGACGTCTCACCTCTCGTCGCATACGGGCGTGTCAGCGGCAAGCCCCTACGAGGCGCCGACTGCCGCCACGACCTCGAACGGTGCTTCGCCGGGGGCCAATCCCTTGATTTTCACGTCGTCGTTGATCCGCAGGTCGATTTCGACCGGGGTCGGCACGCGGTGGCCCCGGTCGTCCATCAGCAGGCGAATGGCCGGCTGATGCAGCGCATCCGCCGACAATTCTGACACGACGCCGCGCCAGCCCCGGTACTTGCCGGTCTCGACCTCGACCCAGTGCCCGACCGGGAACATCGGGATGGTGTGCGTCAGCAGCCGCACCACCTCGCCGTTCAGGTGCGGCCCGGACATCTCGTTGATGATCTGCGCCACCTTGTCCAGCGGCATGGCCGGGCGGTACGGCCGGTCTGAGGTCAGGGCGCTGTACACGTCCGCAACGGCCGCGATCTCCGCGATAAGCAGCATGCGCTTCGGGTCCATGCGGTCGGCCAATGAGCGCCGCAGCCAGTTGTCGCCGATCAGGCCGCGCGGGTAGCCCTTGCCGTCCTGCCGCTCGTGGTGCTGGAACGCCACGTGCGCCGGCAGGATGCTGAAGACCGGCATCCGACGGATCAACTCGAAGCCCATCTGCGGGTGCTTCTTGATCTCGTCGAACTCCTCGGCTGTCAGCCGCCCGGGCTTATCGAGGATCGCCTCGTCAATGTACATTTTGCCGAGGTCGTGCAGCAGGCACCCAAGCGCCAACTCGCGCAACTGGTCGCGCGGCAGCCCGGCCGTCCGCCCGAGCAAAATGCCGAGCACTGCCACGTCCACCGAGTGCTGAAATGTGTAGTCGTTGTGGGTCTTCAGCGACTCCAGACTGGCGATCGTGTTCGACTCAAGGATCTCGTTCATCAGCGACTCGACATCCTGGTACAGCGCCTGCAGGCTGCTAACGCCGGGGGCCGGCAGCTCCAACGGGCGCTCGCCGAGCCGCGACACCAGATCATCGACGGTCTTCGGGCGTTTGCCGTTGTTCTGCTTCGTGCCGTTCGCCATCGTGCTGATCACGTCGAAGGCGCGGGCCAGGTGCGTCACCGTCGAGGCGCGCAACTCTTCAGACACGATGTCGTTCGGCTCGACATCGTCGCCCAGGCCGTCACGCAGGAAGACGGAGATCACCCCGCGAGCGTTGAGCTTGTCGATGAAAAACTGGTTCAGCACGGTGCCAGCGCCCAGCAGCACATCGCCACGCTCGGTATAGAGCGCGCGTGCGAGCACTTGCCCAGGGCGTAGCTGGCTCAGGTGACGACGGTACATCCGTCAGTTCCGCCCGTCTCTCAAGACGACCACGGTTGATGCCTTTCCTTGCCTGTGAGGCCAGAGGCGCGCCAAGAACGGTCGCCCCATCTCACCGTTCTGTCAGCGGGCTTACCTCGTATAACGGCCGGGAGCAGCCCATTGGGACCATTTGCCGGCGGCTCTTTCGGCATCCAGCCCGGGCATCTCCTCATCCGTGGGGCCATCAAGCGCGCGTCGCTGCAACAGGAACCGGAGGCGCGCCACGAGAACGATGATGATTTCGCGCCGAGTGTGACACCATTGCATTGCATCCATGCGGCATCCTCGACGACATTCGCCTGGCCGAAACGGGCTGGACCGCACCGCACCTACCTCAACCAGACAGCCGATCTGCCATCAGAAGGAGTAGCGCAATGTCAGAATCAGCGACCCCGCCCCTGCCACAGCTTCAGCCGTTGCCGGACGATTGGTCGCGTCTGCTCGCCATCGCGGCGCACCCGGACGACCTGGAGTACGGGACATCCTGTGCCGTCGCTTGCTGGCGGCAGCAGGGCAAGGACGCGGCCTATTTGATGGTGACGCGCGGCGAGGCCGGTATCGATGCGTGGCCGCCAGAGCGGACCGGTCCCGTGCGCGAGGCTGAGGAGATCGAGAGCGCGCGGCTAGTCGGCGTCGATTCGGTGACGTTTCTGGCCTACGCCGATGGCATGGTTGAATACGGCCTGGGTCTACGGCGCGACCTTGCGCGGGAGATCCGCCGGTACCGGCCGGAAGCGCTGGCGATTGGCGGCTTTGACCTAGCCTGGCCGAGCGGCTCGCTCAACCAGGCCGACCACCGGGCGGTTGGCCTGGCCGCCTGCGACGCCGCGCGTGACGCCGGCAACCGCTGGATCTTCCCGGAACTGCTGGCCGAGGGGCTCGAGCCGTGGGCCGGCCTGAAGTACATCTTCGTCAGCGGCTCCAACGACCCGACGCATGCTTGCGATGTCGCGGCCGGGCTGGAGCAGGGTATCGCGTCGCTGGTGGCGCAGCATGCCTACTTCGAGAACCTGAGCCAGCCGTTCGACCCCGACGCGTTCCTGCGCGAACAGGCCACGGCGGCCGGCGCGCGGTTCGGCGTGGCCGCAGCGGCAGCGTTCCGGCTGCTGCTCGTCTAGCGCCGACCGGCTGCCGGCCTCCGTCTCCCGCGTGGTGCCGAAGGGTGAGGGGGCCGGACGTGGCTAGCCGGCGCGCGCGGCCCCGTCTGAGGTGGCGGCGGCCGGCAGCGAGACGACGAACCGGCTGCCGCCATCGTGCGGGAACTCGGCGCGCAGTGACCCGCCGTGTAGCTCCACAATCTGCCGGCCGATGGCGAGTCCGAGGCCCATGCCGCTGTAATGGTCCGCCGAGTGGCCGCGAAAGTACCGTTCGAAGAGCCGGTCGCGCTGATCCGGGGGGACGCCGAGTCCGTGGTCGCGCACGGCCAACTCGATGCGGTCCGCGCCGCGCCGCGCCAACACGATGTCGATGTCGCCGCCAGCAGGGGAATACTTGATGGCGTTGTCGAGCAGGTTCGTCAGTACCTGTTCGAGCCGCAGCGGGTCCACCGTGGCCGAGAGGCCGGTTTCGGCGGCCAGGGTGATCTGGTGGCGGTCCGTCCGGGCAACCCCGGCGGCAACCACCGCCTCCGCCAGGGCACCCAGGTCCGTCAACTCCAGGGCCAGCGCAAGCTGCCCGGTGTCGAGCCGCGAGACGTCCAGCAATTGCGCGATCAGTCGATTCAGCTTCTCCGACTGCCGGTCGATGGACCGCAGCGCGCGCTCCAGCTTCTCGCGGTCGATCTCCTCGCTCCGGCTCAGCGTCCGTAGGCCAAGCTGTGCGTAGCCTCGCAGCGTCGTCAGGGGCGTCCGCAACTCGTGTGAGGCGATGTGCAGGAAGGCGTCCCGCTGGTCGAGCGCCGATTCGAGTTGCTGATTGCGCGCGACGAGCCTGGCGTTGTCCACCAGCGCCAGCACCTTCGGAATCAGCGACGGGACCGCCACGGCGGTGCCCACCGACGCGACGGCCGTCACGTACTTGACGCCGCCTGCCAGCCAGTACACCGGCTCCCACAGCGTCACGGCTGCCACGAAGTGCGTCAGGCCGCACGACACGATGAAGGCACCGAACGCCACGAACGCCCACAGGAACGGCAGGCTCTGGCGGGCACGGTGGGCGAGGTACATCAGCGACAGCGAGATGACGAGGTAGGACAGGCCGATGAACGAATCGGTCAGCAGGTGCAGCAGCGCCAGCCGCGCGTCGCCGCCGAAGGCGTCCTTCTGGGATTCGAAGCCCACCGTCTCGAACAAGTGGGTCACGAGTTCGGGCCAGGGCACCAGCGCCGACGTGATGATAACCGTAGCCAGGACGTATGGAAGCAGCGACCAGCGCGCCTTGCGCTTGCGGGTCAGTACCGCCATGCTTCGAACTGCCTTTCCTGTTGTCAGCCGCAGGGTGTTTCAGGTGCGGAGTGTAGCAGGCAGGTGGACGGGGTGCGTCCCAGCTCGGCCGGCCAGCCACTTCTGCTGCCCGTGGTGCCGTTGCAGGCAGCGGCACCAACAGACACGCGCCCGTTGCAACAGCATGCCGCAGGCATCGCTCGACAGGGGAAATGACAGACGACGTGCGGCATGCGGACGGACAGCGCCGTCGAGCAAGTCGCGCACGGTGCTCTCATGTATGCCAGAGGTGCATGGATGTACGCGCGCCGCTGCCTGATACGCACCGCCGCACTGACGGGTGTCGCATGCATGACTGCGGAGTGAGTATTTCATCGCGTTGTGCCGATTGCGACAGTTGACGGACGCGCGAGAGGCGGCTAGTCTTACCGTGGTCCACCCGGTAGTCGGTGGGCCGAGCGCGTCGGCCGGAGCGAAGGCACGCGCCTCTACGGCCTCATGCTGGGGGCCAGGTTCGTCGCTCCATGCAGAGGGGAGCAGCGTGATGCAACGCGGCACATTGACACGTCGAGAGATTTTGGGGCACGGCCTTCGGTTGCTCGCAGCGACCGGCCCGGTCGTGCTGTTGGCGAGCGCCTGCGGGCAGCCGGCGGCACCGGCCAAGCCGGCGGAGCCAGCCAAGCCCGCAGAGGCCACCAAGCCGGCCGCACCAGCAGCAGCCGCCACGACGGCCCCGGCAGCAGCACCGGCCAAGCCGGCGGAAGCAGCCAAGCCCGCAGAGGCCGCCAAGCCGGCCGCACCAGCAGCAGCGGCGGCTAAGCCCGGCGCGGCAGACAGCCCGGCCATGATTAAGCCGGGCGAGACTGTCACCCGGGGCGGCACCCTGCGCGCAGTCGTCCAGAACGACTTCGTGACGATGTGGCCGATGATTACCACCGGCCCGACCGCCACCATGTGCTACGACTCGCTGCTGCGGTGGCGCAAGGGCACTGACGGCCGCTGGGGGCCGGAGCCGGGGTTGGCGCTGTCCTGGGAACTGTCGGACAACGCCGCCGTCTTCAAGCTGCGCCAGGGCGTCAAGTTCCACGACGGCTCGGACTTCAACGCCGAGGTCGTGAAGTGGAACGTCGATACCTGGATGAAGCACCCGAAGTCGCTGGCGAAGTCCCAGTTGCTGGCGGTGAACGCCGAGAACCCCGCCGAGGTCATCGACCCGTACACGGTCAAGATCAACCTGAAGGGTCCGGCAGGCTCGCTGCTGGCCGTGCTCTCGGAGGCCCAGCGCGAGACACCCATCGCCTCGAAGGTTGCCTACGAGAAGCTCGGTGATGCGGGCATGGGGCTCCAGGCTGTTGGTACTGGCCCGTTCATCTTCCAGGAGTGGCAGAGTGGTTCGCAGCTCATTCTGAACAAGAACCCGAACTACTGGGACAAGGGCGTGGACGGCCAGCCACTGCCGTATCTTGACAAGATCATCTACCGCTTCGTCCCAGACGACTCGGTGCGGTTCGTGGAGCTACGGTCGGGCAACGCTGACATCGCGCAGTTGATCCGTGGGCGCGACGTGCCAGCGGCGAAGGCCGAATCGACGCTGAACTACTGGGAAGACCCGAATGCGGGCCGCCTGTACCGTTTCTTCTTCAATGCCCAGAAGCCGCCCTTCAAGGACAACCTGAAGTTGCGGCAGGCCGTCCAGTTCGCCATCGACCGCGACGCCTTGGCGAAGGCGGTTGGCGGCGGCGTCGGCGCAGCGAATAAGTACGACCTGACCGAGGGTACCCTCGGGTACGATTCAAAGGTGCCGTTCTACAGCTACGACCTGGACAAGGCGAAGGCGCTCATCAAAGAATCCGGTGTCACCCTGCCCCTGCCGATCACGCTGACGGTCATCTCCCGCGAGGCCGACCAGCAGCAGGCGCAGATCCTGGAGCAGATGCTCGCCAAGATTGATGTCAAGGTGAACATTGAGGCCGTGGAGCGCGTGGCCTGGGGCGCGAAAGTGCGCCAGCAGAACGACTTCATGATGGCGACGCAGCAGACCAGCACCCCGCTGGACCCTGATGTGATCTCGCTGGCCTGGGCACCGGACGGCCCGGCGGCGTACGCGCGCCCCAGCGAGCCGGCCATTCAGGAATGCCTGACCACCGCCCGCACCACCTACGACGTGCAGAAGCGTCAGGAGACGTACGTCAAGTGCCAGACCCAGATGTACGACGCCGCCTGGTGGGGCCACATGTGGATTCAGCCGTTCAACTACCTCACCAACAAGAAGTTGCGGCTGACCAGTCCTTTCTTTCAGGAGGAGTGGCGCGAATGGAACCTCTGGCTCCAGGCGTAGGCCACACGCTGTAGTCGGGCGGCGCTCCCTGCAGGAGCGCCGCCGGGTGGTATTCGAGGGGCGGGCGCACCTGCTCCCGCCCGCCGTACGCACCCCCCCCAGTTTCGCACCACCGAGCACGTCCCGTTCGCCTTTTGCTGCTCCGCGCGCCCCCCTGGTCGCTGCTGGCGGCCCTTGTCGGAGAAACGGCGACCCGGCCTTGCCGAGACACCCCTCTCTCCCACCGCCTGTGGGACGGGCCGCATGGATACGGCAGGGGCGAAACCGAGTCGTCAGACTGGCTCGGACGGGGCAACAGAGGAGCACGCATGCCGGGACCGCTATCGGGCGTTCGCGTCCTTGACTTCACACTGGCGCTTGCCGGGCCGTTCTGTGGGCTGCTGCTGGCAGACCTCGGGGCGGATGTTATCAAGATCGAGAGTCCAGACCCGGACATCCGCACGGCTGGCGGCCTCCAGGTGTACAAGGGCGAGAACAGCCACTTTCTGGTGGTGAACCGCAATAAGCGCGGCCTCTCGATTGACCTGAAGGACGAGCGCGGCCGGGAGGCGTTCTACCGGCTGGTGCGGACCGCCGACGTGATGGTGCAGAACTACCGCCCCGGCGTGATGAAGCGGTTGGGCGCGGACTACGAGACGCTCCGAGCGATCAACCCGCGCCTGATCTACTGCTCCATCTCCGGCTTCGGCGAAGGCAGCCCGTACGCCAACCTGGCCGGCCTCGACCTGATCGCCCAGGGGATGAGCGGCCTGATGAGCGTGACGGGCGACCCGAAGGGCGGCGAGCCGGTGAAGGCGGGCACGCCGGTCACGGACATGGGGTCCGGCATGTACGGGGCCATCGGCATCATCTCGGCGCTGTACCACCGCGAGCAGTCAGGCCGGGGGCAGGCTGTCGAGGCGACACTGCTGGACACGCCGATCTCGTGGCTGACCTGGCGCGCCGCCGAATATTGGGGCAGCGGCAAGACGCCGACCGCGCAGGGCAGCGGCAAGGGCGCGTACCGGGCGTTCCAGTGCTCTGATGGCCGGTGGGTCAACATCGGGCCGACTAACCGGCTGTGGAAGGCGACGTGTGGCGTGCTGGGCATCACCCACTTGCTGGACGACCCGCGCTTCCTGAACCAGACTCTCCGCAACGAGCACCACGAGGATCTGACGGAGGAGATTCAGAAGGCGTTCCGCACCAAGACCTCTGACGAGTGGATCGCCATATTCCAGGAGATCGGCGTGCCGACCGGGCCGATTAAGACGATCCCCGAGGTGTTGGAGACGGACCCGCACGTCAAGGCCCGCGAGATGGTCGTCGAGGTGGACCACCCGACCATCGGCAAGATGAAGACGCTCGGCGTGCCGGTCAAGCTGTCGGAGACGCCGGGGGCGGTGACACGCGCCGCGCCGACGCTCGGGCAGCACACGGTCCAGGTGCTGGTGGAACTGGGCTACTCGTTGGAAGAGGTGGACGCGCTGCGGGCCGCCGGCGTCATCTACACCACCGGCGACGAGCATGGCACCTACGTCGCGCCGGAGGTCGCCATCGACCTGGGCTAACACCAATACCAGTAAGTTAGCGTGATCTGAGGTAGTCTTTCCGGTCAAGTTGAGCGGGAGGGCAGGCGATGACGCTACGCGGGTGGTCGTGGGAAACGGCGCTTGGACCGGCCGGGCTTGGGGATCGACCGCTGCTGGAGGC